>CAZHZT010000012.1:0-67452 GCA_964537285.1 uncultured Saprospiraceae bacterium
TTAACGCTTTTTGTCCCGAACTTGATTCGGGACAAAAAGCTAAATTGAATAAGGCTGGTCCTAATGTATTGAAGTTCCACACAATTTGTTAAAGAACGAGGATAATTATGAAAAATCAAAGCAATGAAATTTCATTTTTTACTTTTTTTACTTGTATTATTTAATCTCACTTTCACTCAGCTTCGAGCCCAGGAGAAGTTCTCCAACTGGAACAAAACGTTAGAAGATTTCAAAATTGAGCCTTTTATGATGGTTCAGCTGTGGTCAAGCTATACCACAGATATGGAGGTTTATGACGAGGAGAATGCGACCTACCTGGAAGCGGATGACCGTTTTAATTTTTTAGTGCGCAGAGCCAGGCTTGGATTCAGAGCAAACCCTTACAAAGGCATCCGTTTTACATTTGTAGGGGCTTATGATTTAATCGGCAGAGATGTATTAACAGGATTAATAGGCGGTACGAACAATGATTCCAAGCCTACATTTGGCATATGGGATGCTTTTATGCAATGGCAAGTAAAGCCAGGCAATCAATCAATAAATGTAGTAGCCGGTTATTTCCGTCCTCAATTCAGTAGAGAAAGCATTACTTCGGGCTGGTCAGTCAATTCCATGGAGAAGTCAATGTCTCAGAATTATATACGAAGGCATTTGGTAGGTTCAGGCCCTGGCCGGGCAGCAGGAATTAATATAGGAGGGCTTATTTTAGGCGATAAAATAGGCCTAAATTATAATGTAGGAGTTTTTAATCCTGTTTATCACGATAACAATGGGAATTCAACGGGCTTGCAATCTGCCCCCCTTGTAGCATCCCGGCTGGTTTTCTATTTGGGTGACCCAGAGCAAAAAAAATATAAAATCGGTTATGACATCAACTACTACGGTGAACGCCGGGGCCTATCCCTGGGGCTCGCCTACGCTTATCAAGCCTCTACCGATCTTTTTGACGCCAGTGAAGCCATCGGCCTCGACCTCCTATTCAATTGGGGGCCTTTAAATATTGATGCCGACTGGAACTTCATGGCGCGGGACGGAATGTTTGAGGCAGAGAATATTTCTTCCAGAAACATAGATTACGCCTCTAATACCGGGCATATTCGGTTGGGATATAACATAATCATCGATGACAACATCTTTCTGGAACCCACTTTTATGATGATGCAATTCAATGGGGGGCTGAGCACCGAAGAACAAGCCAATGCCAAAGCCTTAGGCGCTTTTTCCGGGGAGGAAAAGACTTATGACGCCGGGATTAATTGGTATATCAACAAAAAGCGATTGAAGTTAATGCTTCACTATACCTGGAGAAAGGGAAATGCAGGTGCTGCAGGTGATGCCGCTACGGTTAATCAATTTTTTAGCCAGAACAGTGTAGGGGCTATTCGCCGGGGCAACTGGTTGGGGCTAGGCTTGAATGCGATTTTTTAGACTTTAAGCCCGGATCTTGCTTACCCGGATTTAAACCTCTCGCTAGCGGGGCTTCATTTTTAAGTACCTTACTTTTGAGTCTCATCTGATTGGAAATCCGCACAAACTTATCAAAATCGTTTTAAAATTCCGTACTTTTGAGCCTCATCAATCGGGCAAACAATGGAAAGTAATCCAAGCCGAAAAGAGCGCTTAAATGAGACTAAAACGAAGAAATTCGTCAATAAATACCAGGAGTACCTTGGAGAATTCGTATACGGAGGTATTGACGGAAGTGTAACCACTTTCGCCGTAGTAGCGGGATCCGTGGGCGCCAATCTGGACAGTGCCGTAATTCTCATCCTGGGCTTTGCCAACCTTTTGGCTGACGGCTTCGCCATGTCCGTCGGCGCTTACCTGTCTTCTCAATCCGAACACCACAATCACGATAAACATCAGAAAATCGAAAGAACTGAATTAGAGGTTCATCCTGAAAATGCCCGGAATATCGTCCGTAACATATATAAGGGAAAAGGCTTTGAAGGAAAGCTTCTCGATCAAGTTGTAGAAGTTATCACCTCCGACAAGGATCGCTGGGCTGATGTTATTATGAAAGAAGAGTTGGAATTACACAGAGATAGCAAGTCTCCTTTTGCAGTAGGAGCTGTAACCTATTTTTCCTTCATCTTGATCGGCCTCATTCCATTGATTGTATATGTACTGGATTATATTGTAGGAGGGTTGCCTCAAAAGTTCTTCTACACCTGCTTACTAACCGGGCTCGCCTTTTTTGGAATTGGGTTGCTCAAAACTTATGTAACAGAGACCAGCCGTATTAAAGGGATTATCGAAACGCTTATTTTGGGAGCTATTGCGGCGGGCGTGTCTTACTTTGTAGGGGATATACTTGAAGGGATACTTTCTTAAAAACGGAGAACGGAACGCGGGAAACGGAACGCGGAGAACGGGAAAGAAGAAGCGAAACTGTTTGCGAAGGAGCTACAAAACACCAGTGCTTCAGGAACTACCTCAATATAAAAACCTCTCCCTATACTTTTACTTATGAACATAATTTCATATCTTTGTATTTAGATATAAAATTTTAATTGGCATCAACATTTTTTCAACAAATGAAAATTGCCAATATGATCAATAATTAAAGTAAAATACTCGTCATATGAACACAAATGGCAATACCCCTGCCCACTGGCAAGAATCTGAAGCCGGACAGCAGCTGATGGAGCGTTTTAGCAATGAGAAAACCCTCAGAGCACTGGACCATCTCCTCGCAAGAATCGATACCCTCGAAAAAGCCGTCGAAAATCTAACCACTATGCTCTCCCAGGCGCCCGGTATGATTGCCATGGCTGCTGATAGTATTGATGAAGCCTATAAAGAAGCTAAAACTCATGATATCAATATCGAAGAGCGACTGGCCAATGCCCTTCATTTGGCAGAGAAGCTGAC
The DNA here is from genome assembly GCA_964537285.1 of uncultured Saprospiraceae bacterium. Taxonomy (GTDB): domain Bacteria; phylum Bacteroidota; class Bacteroidia; order Chitinophagales; family Saprospiraceae; genus CAZHZT01. Next base: position 2,875 of record CAZHZT010000012.1, read on the forward strand.
AGCCCCCGAGATGGTTGAAAAAATTAACAATTTCATGGCGTTTGCCGATCAAGCCCCCGGGCTTGTCAGCATGGCTATCGATGCAACTGATGAAGCTTATCGAAAAGCGGCTGAGCATGGGGTCAACCTTGATGAGCGCATTGGCTCCGCACTTCAACTTACCGAAAAGATTACTCAACCTCAAATGGTGGAAAAATTCAATCAACTGATAGAACTCTCGGAGCAAGCTCCCGGCCTTGCCGCTATGCTCGTAGATACCATTGATGAGGCTTACCGTAAAGCTATTGAACAAGGCCTTGACCTGGAAACTTTGGGCACGCAAGGCGTACAAGTGTTGAAGCAACTGTCTACCGTACTTGCCTCAGAAGAGTTTAGCGCACTGATGAATAGCCAGGTACTTTCACCCAATACCCTGTCTATTGTATCAACAGTCGGGGAAGCATTGGTGGAAAGTCACGACCAACCGATTAAGAAAGTTGGCTTATTCGGTACACTTCGCGCACTTAACGACCCCGACCGCCAAAAAGCATTGGGCTATATCATGGGCTTTGTTAAAGAACTCGGTAAACGTCTATAAACCTGATTTCGGGGAACGGGGAACGGGGAACGGAATGACAGGAGTTTTTTTCTTTAAAAAAGATCGTTCTTTGAGAAATTGTGTAGAACTTCAAAATATTATTAATAAAATTTGATCATTTACAATAAAACTAGTCATGGCACATTATCAAGTAGTTATAGTAGGAGGAGGAAGCGCAGGCTTAACGGTTGCCTCTCAATTGCGTAATAAACCTGAGCCACCGGAAGTGGCCATTATTGATCCCGCTGAAAAGCACTTTTACCAACCCTTATGGACGTTGATCGGGGCTGGCGTTTTTCCTAAAGAAGAGTCAATGCGTCACGAAGCGGATTTTATTCCTGATGGTGCTACCTGGATAAAAGAATATGTCAGTACTTTCGATCCGGATAATAATTCCCTTACCCTTAAAAATGGCGAGCTTATTTCTTATGACTATTTGGTTGTCGCTGCCGGAATCCAAATTGATTGGGATAAAATTCCCGGGCTAAAGGAAAGCGTGGGCAAACCTGGTTCGGGCGTTTGCAGTAACTATTCTTATGACACCGTTGATTCTACTTACGAGAATATTCAAAAACTCAAAAAAGGGACGGCCCTTTTTACGCATCCTGCTACGCCGATCAAGTGTGGCGGTGCCCCTATAAAGATCACTTACCTGGCTTCAGATTACTGGCGCAAACACAGCGTGCTGCACAATATTGATGTAAAGTTCATTAAAGGGGGCCCGGGCATCTTCGCTGTTCCTAAATATGCTAATACATTGACCAAAGTAGCTGATCGCTACGGCGTTGACCGAATCTGGAATACGGATCTAGTTGAATTGAAACCGGATAGTAAAGAAGCCGTTTTCAAGCACCTGGAAACTGGTGAGCAATCAACCATTGCTTATGACATGATTCATGTCACACCTCCAATGAGCGCACCGGATTTTATCAAAACCAGCCCCCTCGCTGCTTCAACGGGTTGGGTGGAAGTAGATAAAGCAACAACTCAACACGTTCGTTACAGCAATGTATTCGCACTTGGCGATTGCAGTAACCTGCCAACATCCAAAACCGGAGCGGCCATTCGCAAACAAGCGCCTACCACCGTTGCCAATTTAATGGCTTTAATCGAAGGAAAAGTGAATGGTCAGGGCTTGCCTAAGCATTATAATGGCTATACCTCTTGCCCGTTGGTAACCGGATACGGAAGCCTTATACTTGCTGAATTTGATTATGACAAACAGCCTATGGAGTCTTTCCCATTTAACCAGGCTGAAGAGCGTTATAGTATGTATGCATTGAAAGCGTATGGCCTGCCGCGGATCTACTGGCATGGTATGTTAAGAGGAAGAGAGTTCTAGAGGAAAAAGAATAAAAAAAAGGGGGCTTGCCGTTGGCAAGCCCCCTTTTTTTTATTCTTTTTCCTTCTTAATATGTAGTAGTCATATCGGAAGGCACACACAATATAAAATCAGCCGTTCCTATATGTTCTTCTTCGAGTTTTTCCAGGCTATCCTGGCTGACAGTAGTGATCGTTTTCAGATTAATATCAGGATTTTTTTGTTTTATATACCAAACAATTCCTTCAAAATTATTAGAATGATAACTTCCATTAAAATGGATGAAAATATTAGAAGGCTTCCAGTTTTTTAACACAAAATAGGCCATGGTAGCATCTTTTATAGCCTGAGCCTTCGGGAAGTTTTCATTACCCGGCATAGAATGTTCGCCAACTCCGGTCATTAAATTTTTGTAGCCAGGAAGTTCCAGATCAATTTCTAACGGTAAGGGAGCTATATAACCTTTAGCCTCCTTGCTAAGTCCGTCTAAAGATTCAATACCTTTTTTAAAGACCATGCTAGCATACCTGCGTGGGATATTTGTCGCAATGAAAGGAATATTATTGGTTTTAGCAAATTCTACAATTGGCTTGTAATCAGTGGAGTAATTATTCCAAAGCTTAGCTTCTTCCTTAAAGTTGCGCTCCGAAATCTCGTCGTTTAAATATTCATTTAAAATCAATTGATCATCTGATTCGAACATTTCCGCACCGAGCACTAGTTTATCGCCCGTCTCTTCAAAGACAGCTTTTGTAAGCTGGAGTTCCATCCAATGGGCAATTGGATTGTTGTGGCTTTCACCAAAGAAAACCAATTCACTTTTATTCAATACTTTAACCATTTCACTGAACTCAACTTCTTTTCCTTTGGAATTGAATAATCGATACGCAGGCAAATCCTGAGCAAATACGTTTAAAGAAAAGCAAAATATCATTCCAAGCACCGTAAAGATTTTTGATGGGAGACGCATAATTACCTGTTTTATTAAAATAATCGTTCTTTGACAAATTGTGTGGAGTTTAAAAATGATAAAACCTGAATGCCCTGGTGGCTGAAGGGCTTATCATTTTTAAACTTCATTTTATCACAATTTATGCCAAAGAACCAAAACAATATGGCAAAATCCTAATTTTTGCCTAGTGCTTCAGGAACTAAATCCTTGATGGCTTTAGTTCCTGAAGCACTGGTTAACCTATATATCAATTTCTATACCAGATAGTTCAACTCAGAATATTCTTTTATCAAAAAAAAGGAGGCTTTGCTTGCAAAGCCTCCTTTTTTTTGATAAAAGAGCGTTCTTTGACAAATTGTGTGGAACTTCAAAATGATAACCCTTGAATGCCCTTGTGGCTGAAAGGGTTATCATTTTGAAGTTCTATTTTCCACAATTTATGTCAAAGAACTTAAAAGAGTAGTCTGAATTGGCTAATTCACCAAATCCGGATCCCCCATTTTACCCATTTGATAATCCATGATAACCCGGCGAATCTGAGCCTCACTGTTCATTACAAAAGGACCGTAAGAGAACACAGGTTCGTTGAGGGGCTGGCCTCCCAGCAAAAGAAATTCAGCACCTTCCTTACAATACATTCTTACATTACTTTCTCCTCTCTGATAAAGGGCAATCCGGCCTTCTTTAAGTTGTTGTTGCCCTTCTAATTCAAGACGCCCTCCGATGGCATAAATAAACGCATTGTGTGAAGGTTCCGTAGGAATATCCAAACGGCTATCAGCATTCATTTTTATGTGGTAATAAAAGGCAGGAGACAACAACTCAATCTTGGAAGCCACTCCAAAGAGGTCTCCTAAGATTACTTTTATGGTGTATTTATCCGAATTGATCGTTCCCATATCCTTTTCACGATAAACAGCAGTAGAAGGATCAATAAATTTATATTTGGCAGGCATATTAAGCCATATTTGGAACCCATGCTGCTTTCCGCCTTCGTCATACAGCTTTTGTCCGGTTTCTTCCATGTGAATGGCTCCCCTTCCGGAGCTGAACATCATAAATTCCCCTTGCTCGATTTGAAAATCGTAATTTAAACTGTCTTTATGGTGGCCACTACCAGAAAGCAGATAAGTGGTTGGAACTACCCCCGCATGTGGATGCGCATCTACTCTTAATGGATCGGCTCCCGGATTTAAATCAACAGGGCCAAACTCATCGAAAAGAACATAAGGCGAAACATGATCCAGATGATTTCCGGCAAATGCTCTCAGGATAGGCAAAGTACCCACCTTTGTTCTATCGGCATTCAAAATTCTATAGATCTTACGTTCGGCAGAACTATCAATCATGCCTGACTTGCCCACCAAGGCAGATGCTCCGGCAATGGAAGCTCCTATGATGGCCGAACCTTTTATAAATTCACGACGCTTCATAATATTTTTAAATTTGATGTATAAACATCAATTACACTGAATTGGTTTAATAATCACGCTGTTCAAAACGCAATTCGCTACCGGAGGCAGAATAGACTTTATTGTAAGGCGGTTCGTTTTTTCCATTTTTTCTTCGAAAAAATGGAAAAAACGAACCGCCTTACAAACAAAATTTCTTTACCGGGGGGAAAAGAACTATTTTTTGAACAACTTGATTATTAAAATTTTACCCTTTTCCTTTCCAACTTACAAAATTCTCTCCTATATTGAACTAAAGTTGACTTCATTTTATAAAATATGAAACAGATTTACATTGCCGCTTCAGGAGAACACATGGGGAAAACAACCTGTACCCTTGGATTATCAGCCAGCCTGAAAGAGATGGGCATCAATGTCGGCTATTGCAAGCCCGTAGGGCAGAAACATATGGTCATTAATGACCAACTAGCAGACAAGGACGCAGTTCTTTTTGGTAGTGCCCTGGACTTTGAAGTGGAACCAGAAATCCATAGCCCGGTTATTTTAGCTTCAGGGGTAACAGCAAATTATATTGATAACCCTGAAAAATTTAACTTCAAAGAGGATATTTTAAGAGCGAAAGCACTCTTGGAAAGTAAGCACGAAGCGATCGTTTTTGAAGGAACCGGCCACCCCGGAGTAGGGAGTATAATTGATTTCAGTAATGCCGCAGTAGCCAAGCTTTTAGGGGCCGATGTTATCCTGATCGTACAAGGGGGCATTGGAAGAACCATTGACCGGCTCAATATTAGTATGGCTTTATTCCGCGAAGAAGGTGTTAATATCCGCGGGGTTATCATTAACAAAGTACATGAAGATAAACTAGAGCGCGTCAAACACTATAACGCCAAAAAACTGAAGCAGATGGGCATCCCCCTTCTGGGCGTACTTCCTTATGACCGCACCCTTTCTTTTCCAATTATGCATACCGTTTGCAAGGCCGTAAAGGGCAAAGTGGTTTTCAACGGGCAAGGAATGGGCAACCAAATAGAGGAAATTCTTGCAGGCTCCCTTATTGAAATTGATGAATTTACCTATCTTAGAAATATTCTGCTCGTCGTAAACCAGTCTCGTTTTAGAGAAGCCCTCAACAAGATCAAACAACAATTAACAGAACGAAAACTCGAGGAACCGCCTCTAAGCGGCATCATCATTACCGGTGACGGGCGCCACAATAAATGGTATACAAGCGAATCCCTAATGGATTCCTATATCGATGAACACCAAATCCCCGTCATCACAACTACCTATGATACATATGATACTGTAGTAAAAATCAGCCAGATTGAAGTAAAAATCAATACTCAAACTCCCTGGAAGGTAAAGCGCGCTATTCAATTGATACAGGATAATATAGATGTAGAGAAACTCTACAATGAACTGTAGAAACATGAGTCATCCCAAAAATTCGGGATGACTCATGCTTGGTCAAAACCCTTACATAGACCTGTTAATCAATGATCTACCTACTTTTTTTCTTGATAAAAAAGTAGCAAAAAATCAAGGCTGTATTCAATTTTTAACGCTTTTTGTCCCGAATCAAGTTCGGGACAAAAAGCTAAATTGAATAAGGCCGATCCTAAAATATTGACTTACAGCATCTGCTATTAACTATTGTGGCAATATGAGGTTCCTTAAAATTCGGAATGACTCATGTTACCAAGTGACCCAAATCACTGACACTACCTTATTTAAGCATTAGTTTTGTATCCGAAATGATCAAATATGTAGTTTGATAAAGGAATTCTTTCGAACTGCTATTACTAATGCTTAAATAATTATACAAACAATGAAAATCGAACAAATTTATACCGGCTGCCTGGCACAAGGCGCTTACTACATTGAATCTGAGGGTGAAGCCGTTATCATTGACCCACTTAGAGAGACAAAGCCATACCTTGACAAACTGGAGCAGGAAGGAAGCAAATTAAAATACATCTTTGAAACCCATTTCCATGCTGATTTTGTTTCCGGACATGTGGATTTAGCAGAAAAAACGGGCGCTACGATCGTTTATGGTCCAACTGCCCAAACAGAATACAGCATACACGAAGCAGCTGATGAAGAAGAATTTCAGGTGGGCAAACTGCGTTTTCGTGTACTGCACACTCCTGGTCATACGCCTGAATCGACAACTTTCTTGCTTTTTGATGAAAACGGTAAAGAGCACGCTATCTTTAGTGGTGACACGCTTTTCATTGGCGATGTGGGCCGACCTGACTTAGCTCAAAAATCTGGCAGCGTAACCAAAGAGGATCTCGCAGGTTGGTTATTTGACAGTTTACGCAATAAAATCATGTCCCTCCCGGATGATGTAATTGTCTACCCTGCTCACGGTGCAGGTTCTGCCTGCGGGAAAAACATGAGTAAAGATACATGGGATACACTGGGTCATCAAAAAGAAACCAATTATGCCTTAAGAGCTGATATGACGAGAGAGGAGTTCATTCAGGAAGTAACCGATGGCCTGATGCCGCCTCCTCAATACTTTGCAAAAAATGCGCAAATGAATAAAAAAGGCTACGACAGCATTGACGATGTACTTCAAAGGGGGGTAGTTGCTCTAACTCCAAACGAATTCGAAGCAGTTGCCAATGCTGAAGGTGCTTTAATTATTGACACCCGCAACCAGCAGATTTTTAAAGATGCCTTTATTCCAAATAGTATTTTCATTGGCCTTGACGGTGGTTTCGCCCCATGGGTTGGTGCACTTATTCCGGATCTAAAACAGCCTTTACTTCTTGTAACGGATGAAGGCAGGGAAGAAGAAGCCGTAACAAGACTGGCTCGCGTGGGTTATGATAATACTCTTGGCTTTTTGCAAGGTGGTATCGAAGCATGGAAAAATAGTGGTAAAGAAGTAGATAGCATCCTCTCTGTATCAGCAGAAGATTTCTCAAAAGCCTTAAAAGAAGAAAACCCACAAGTTTTGGACGTAAGGAAACCAACGGAATATCTGTCTGAGCATGTAAAAGATGCAATCAACTTACCTCTGGACTATATCAATCGCAATATGGAGAAAGTGGAAAAAAAGAACACCTACTACATACATTGTGCCGGAGGTTATCGTTCTATGATTGCAGCATCCATTCTAAGAGCACGTGGATTTGAAAATGTTATTGATGTAGCAGGTGGATTTAAGGCCATCGCTGAAACGGATGCCCCAAAGACAGATTATGTTTGTCCGAGTACATTGTCTTCGGAGGTTATTGAAGCGGCTATGGGGTAAAAGCCTTTGTCCTTAAAGCAGGCCGTTAGGCCTGCTTTTGGTTCTTAAAACGTTTACCAAATGAAATCATCTAGAACCTTTTTTTGAGTTTTTTAAGAAAAAAATTCAAAAAAAGAATCTTCCTACGACCAAAATCCCCCTATAAAGCCCAACGCTGGCCTTCAAGCTCTAAATAGTTACGATGTTGCGCAAAATATTTCTTCTTTCAGCTTATCTTTGCAGGAAAAATTAAGCGTTATGAGAACAAAATACATGGTAAGTTTAACGATCATCCTAAATTTATTGGCTATAATCCTGGCCTGTCAGCCTGGTTCAGGTTCTTCTTCCCAAAAGTCAGAACAAACAACTACCGCCAACAAGGGAGTAGAGCTTTCTCAAGCAGATATTGAAGAATATAAGCGATTGGGCATGAAGGTATCTATGAATACGTTCACGACCCTAAGCCAAACGCTTAGCAAAGCGATTGGAGAAGGTGGCATCGGCAACGCTATCCAATACTGTAACCTTGCTGCATTGCCAATGGTAGACTCCCTTTCGCAGATCAATAATGCAGAAATACGCCGGGCAAGTATGAAACCCAGGAACCCTAAAGATGCCCCTACACCTGAGGAAAGAAAAATTCTGGAAAGATATCACAAAATAGCCGCCGAAGGCGAATCTCCTGAACCTGTTGTACAAAGAGAAGGTGATAAAATTGCTTATTACTCTCCTATCGTTATCAAACCCCTATGCCTCAATTGCCACGGGCAAGTGGGAACAGAGGTATCCGATGAAGATTATGCGCAAATTCAGGCTTTATACCCAGAAGATAAAGCTATTGGATACAAGCTTGGAGACTTGCGGGGTATCTGGAGTATTAAGTTTAAATAAAATCGTTCTTTGACAAATTGTGTGGAGTTTAAAAAGGATAAAACCTGAATGCCCTTGGTAGCTTAAGGGGTTATCCTTTTTAAACTCCATTTTATCACAATTTATGTCAAAGAGTCAATAAAATTAGTAGAAAATGAAATACCTATCTTTAAGTTTATTCTCTGTAGCCATTTTTACATTCATTTCTTGCGGAAGCAAAGATGCTAATGCCCAGTCAAAGGGAGGTACTACCGTCATTGATGGCGTAGAACTTAGCACCAAAGCACTTTTAGCCAATGTTAAGTACGTAGACTGTGCAACCTTTAACACGCTTATCAAAGAGCAAAAAGATGCGGTTCTCATTGACGTAAGAACGCCCAAGGAATTGTACTCCGGAATGATCAAAGGCGCTGTTAATATTGATATTGCAGGCCCTGACTTTGACAAAAAGATCAATGAATTAGATAAGGAAAAACACTATCTCGTTTATTGTCGCTCAAGTAAACGCTCTAAAGCGGCTTGCAATCGTATGGCCAAAAAGGGTTTTGCAAAACTCTATAACCTTCAAGGCGGTATGCTTGCCTGGAAAAAAGAGGGTTTTGCTTCTGAAACTTCAAGAGTTCCGGAAGAAGAAGAATAGTATTTGATAGATAACGTTCTTTGACAAATTGTGTGGAGTTTAAAAATGATAAAACCTGAATGCCCTGGTGGCTGAAGGGGTTATCATTTTTAAACTTCATTTTATCACAATTTATGTCAAAGAACCATAGATAAATGAATGCTTTTTCATTCACTTACAGGAAGTATAATTATTAATAAAAATGTTCACAATATGGAAAATCAAGCAATCATCAATCCTATGCCTCGCATAGGTGAAAAAGCCCCGGATTTTGAAGCTGTTACCACAACAGGTAACATCAAATTTTCCGAATACAATGAAGGAAGCTGGGTAATTCTTTTCTCTCACCCGGCTGATTTCACCCCGGTTTGTACTACTGAATTAAGTGCATTTGCCACTGAAAAAGATTTCTTTGCACAACGCAACACTAAGCTTATTGGCGTAAGTATCGATAGCATCCACTCTCACCTTGCATGGGTTAATAATGTACGTGAAAAGAGTGGCGTTTACATGGATTTTCCGATCATTGCGGATCTGGACATGAAAGTTGCACAGCTATACGGAATGCTTCACCCTGGTGAAAGCTCTACAGCAGCTGTTCGTGCCGTTTTCTTTATCGATCCAGTGGGCACCATCCGTTTGATCATGTACTATCCTTTAAATGTAGGCCGTAACATGGAAGAAATCAAGCGTACGTTAGTGGCTCTCCAAACGTCTGACGAAAAAAGTATGGCACTTCCAATCAACTGGAAACCTGGCGATAAAGCCATCGTTCCTCCACCAAAAACATTGGATCAAATGAATGACCGCATCAATGATGATAGTGGGGAAAAAATGGACTTTTACTTAGTGAAAAAAGAGCTTGATTAATTTTTACAGCTAAGTGACAGGACAATAAAAAAGGCTGGGGAGTTAGCTCCCCAGCCTTTTTTATTGTCCTGTCACTTAGCTGTAAAAATTAATCAAGCTCTTTTTTCACAAAAACAAAATATTTATGAATTTAAACCAGTTTTAAATAAAACAAATCACCTCTACCCTTATGAAAAACCTAATAATCCTTGGTGCAACCACTATCTTGTTGAGTTATTTCTTATTCAACTCTCGCATTGCTTCTCCAGAATTAGTTTCTGTAGAAGTTTACAGTATGACCAGCGATGTTCCTAAAGGAATGACAAAAAAAGGCTTAGCTCCTTCGTTTTTCTTCTCTATTGAAGAGCAAGAACAACTAAATACAATTGAAAAGCTGATTTACCAGCTGAAACCCTCTGATAAGATTTTCTTTGAAGGGAAGAATAGAATTGTATGCAAACTCTTCTTTACCAACGGCAATCACCAAGAGCTCGTTTTAGAAGGTAAGCACTTGTCATGGGAGGGAAAGACCTATAAAATCCCTGAGGAGCTTTCTAATATCTTGGTTAATCGTTTTGATGTACCTTAAGGGCCTAAATATCTTAGCCCATAGCCTGTGGCCCTTAGCCAGTAGGCATTTCTAGAAATCACTCACTAGTGCTTTGATAAATGAGCCACCTCCTACGGGCTAAGGGCTACCGGCTAAGAGCTACGGGCTTAAAAAACTACCACATCCCTCCACCCGCTTCTATACAGGTTTCAGCCATACGCTTTAGTTGTTCGTAACTAAACCCACAGCGGCATTCATCCGGATAAAGTGACATTATATTGCCTACATCCGGAATATAAAAGTCTCCATTATCATCTGTAATGGTGGAAATGAATCGACAACCTTCGCCCACATTGATAAAGGACGTCATATTGGGTGTCAATGGTGGAGTTAAGGGATCAGCAGGCGTATCGCATAGCAAATCCCCCAAAGTATCACAACCGACGCGAACGAACGGCTCTGCGCCAAAAAGATCCGCCTCATAAGTATCGTGCAAGCCAAAATAGTGGCCCAGTTGAGCAGGAATGGCTTTAGAAACAGGCGATAAACAGCCTGTGTGCACCACTACCCCACCAGTATCCAGCAAACCAATACCATCTTGAAGGGCAAACCCGCACTCTGGTCCGGCAAAAGTACTTCCTAAGAAATACATATTTATTCTGTTCTCCAGATTGTATTGGGTTTGAAGAATTTCCCATTCCTCTTCATCTGCGATATTGTAATATTGGAAGTTTTCGATTATTCTGAACTCGCAGATTTCAAAATCAATGCATATTGGAGAGAAAAACTTATTTGTACTATCAATATTTTGGAGAATGAGATCCTGGAGGTTTGCCAGATCCTGGCCTCCCGGAAACCCGGTGGAGTCCTGTAAAATGTGAGCAACTACAGTAAATGTTTTGTTTAAGCAAGGAAGGGCTGCCTGACGCGTATGCAGATCTTGTGCAAAAACGGAAGAAACTCCCAGGCTAAGGAAAAAAAGAACGGATAGTACAAAAAAAATTCTTTTCATTGTCTTTGTTTAATTGTATTTTTCACAAACTTACATTTTTGTCCGGGTGTATGCAACACACTTTTAAGCAATAATGTACCTATCTGACAAATGATTGACTTTTTTAACGGGCTTTATAGTTGTAAATTCATTTGAAGCCGTTAATTTTGACCAACTTAGAATAATGACCGATCAATACCTAAAATTTATGCAAATTAATTGCTCAACTATCATTATGAAAGCTAAAAGTACTTTCTTCTTTTTTCTTTTTTCTATTATTTCCTTCAGTGTATTCGCCCAATCGGCTGATGTTACAGAAGGATGTGCTCCACTTCAGGTAAAATTTCAAGCCCCAGACGGGTTCTCTACCTATTTCTGGGACTTTAAAGATGGAGCCACTTCTATTCTCCAAAACCCTGTTCGTAACTTTATACAAGCCGGTATTTACTTAGTTGAATTCAGGGAATCTGAGAACGGCCCCATTATTGGTACGGTTGAGATAAATGTCTATCCAAAACCAGATTTAGATATAGCTGCCGATAATCAAGCAGGTTGCCTTCCCCTAAATGTTAATTTCTCAGATAATTCATCTATTGATCCAGCCATTACAGTCACCAACTACACCTGGGTATTTGGAGACGGCAATTCCGATAATGGAATAAACGTAAACCACCTTTATGACGAGGCGGGTGTTTATACAGTTTCTTTATCCATTGAAACCAATTTCGAAAGCTGTAATGTCGATGAAGTATACCTGGATTACATCGAAGCCTCCAATGGTCCCAGTGCAGCTTTCACTACAGATCCGAATCCTCCTGTAGCGTGCCAAGGGCCACTTGTAATTAATTTTACTAACGAAACACAAGGCGCCGGCAATACGTATGTTTGGGAATTTGGTAATGGGAATGGTTCCAATTTGGCTGATCCCCCTGCAGAAACCTATGGCATCGGGAATTTTGTAGCAACGCTCACGGCTACGGATCCACTAGGCTGTGAAAGCTCAACCTCTGTAGATATAAAAGTAGGCAACCCTACCTCATTCTTTACCTTACCAGACACCATCTGCTCGGGAGATACCGTTACTATTCAGAACTTATCCGGCCCCGGAATATACGCCTGGGACTTTGGGCCGAACGCAATCCCTACTACTTCAACAGTTGAAAACCCAACCGTCATTTTTACAGAAGAAGGAGATCAGGATATCTCCCTAACGGTTACTGCCGGCACTTGTACGGGAGAATCAACACTTAGTACTTATGTGGATGCCGTGGATGTAGACTTTACGGCCGTTCCGGATACAAGCTGTGAATCTCCATTCACCGTGGACTTCATGGCAATGAGCCAGGATGCCATTTCCTATTTCTGGGAATTCGGAGATGATTCGACTTCTATGGAAGAAAATCCTCAGCATGAATATGTGAACCCCGATACGACAATTTACTCTATCAACGGAACACTGATCTTCACACCTTCCTTAACAGTTACCTCTTCCTCTCAATGCACTGCGACACTCACGGACACCATCGTTCTTCAGCAGCCCAATGCGCTGTTTTACCCGGATATCGTTCAAGGCTGTGCTCCATTAACCGTTATGTTTGCTGATTCCAGTACTTCGGTTGACTCGATCATCCAGTGGGAATTCTTTTTTGGAGATGACAGTACTGGCGTTTTTACGAATACGGACTCCATTTCTTATACCTACACTCAGCCGGGAACTTATCCGGTTCAGTTAGTGATTACCAATAATAAACTTTGTACGGACACTTCTTATACTGTAATTATTGAAGTGGGGGACACGCTTGCCCTTGATTTCAGTGTGGATGAAACAGAAATCTGCCCGGGAGATTCAGTAACATTTATCCCTAGTGATCCGGGCGTAGATGTCGATGCCTGGCATTTTAACACGGATGATGGTAGGTCTTTCCACTGTTACCAGGATTCGAGTTTGACCTGGCCATTTATTACAGAACCAGGGGTATACCCGGCATCCCTTACGGTTGAATACAATGGTTGCTTTTCTACCATTACCAAAGACAGTTTGATTACGGTTAACGGCCCGATAGCTGATATTGATTATGAAATTGAGTGTGGCAACCCTTTTGACGTCATATTTAGAGATTCAAGTAAGGGAACCACACTAACGCTTTGGGATTTTGGTGATAGTACGACTTCACAAATAGCTGGGGTACATACTTACGATACTACCGGCGATTATACCGTAATTTTAAGGGCTTTTCCAACTCAAAGCAATTGCCCCGTCTCCCTAGATACCGTTACCGTTCATATCAGAGACCCCAAGGCGTCTATAGAATTGGATACAGCCCTTTGTGATGGGGTAACTTACGATCTGGACGCAACCGCTTCTATAGATGTGCAAAGTAGCTGTTGGAAGGGATATACCTGGTTTTTTGCAAAAAACGGACGACCAATTACGACACAGGATTCTGTTATTCAGAAAACATTTACAGTGCCCGGCCCTGACACGGTAAGCCTTGAAGTGACTGATATTAATGGCTGCAGGGATACGATGGATCTTCCGGTCGTTATTTATCAGGTGGATGCACAAATTTCTGCGGATGATAGTACAATTTGTTTGCCGTCAAATGTCACTTTCGATACTACAGGGAGTACAGCCCTATTCTCTGACATAGTAGGAATATTCTGGGATTATGGCGATGGCAGCCCATTAGATACGGGTATTGCCAATCCAACGCATTTATATGATGATGTTAATTCTAATCCAATCATTGTAAGCCTTACCCTTCAGGAAAGCTCAGCGGCTGCTTGTGTTAACACCACTACCCTGCCGATATCTATTTACAGCCCTGAGAGCTTTATCAGCACTATTCCGAATCCCGCGGAGCTATGTGTAGGAGAGGAATTCACCTTTACTGGATCTGATTTCACGAGCCAGGGATCAAACCTGGATTTTCTGTGGGACTTTGGAGATGACAGTAACGATGAAAACGGCCAGATGGTAACGCACGCTTACGATGAAGGCGGAAACTATATTGTACAACTTGTATTCGAAGAAATAGCTACAGGATGTACCGACTCTGTATCCACGACGGTAACTGTCCAGGAACCGCCTGTCGCTGCTTTTGATAGTAACCTCGACGACTTGGTCGCTCTTTGCGCTCCAATAGCAAGCGCACAATTCACAGATATTTCTACGGGGAGTGATCCTGTTCAAACCGTTTCCTGGGACTTTGGAAACGGTCAAACGGCTCCAGGCACACCAGGTTCTACCATTTCAACCAGTTATCCGGACACGGGAACGTATGTAGTGACTATGGTCGTGGAGACTGCTTTTGGTTGCATAGATTCAGTTTCACAGGTTTATGAAGTAGTAGCACCAAGCGGTAATTTTGGCATCAACCAAAATAATATCTGTAAGTTTGATTCCATTACGTTTACCCTGGTAGACACCTTTGACGTTAACTCCTGGGAATGGGACTTTGGGGATGGTACAGTTGTTAGCGACGAAAACCCTGTTACGCATCAATATACAAACGTGCCTCCAAGTGGTCAAACGGTAGCTTCTTTGATTTTAACCAATTCTGTAGGGTGTGAAGTCACTTTAACCCAAGACATCATCTTTGAAGTCGTCGTAGCAGATTTCTTCTTTGAAAACTTTGACCCCAATTTCTGTATTGATGAAACATTTCAGTTGAATAATGGCTCCGATAATGCAAACAGCTATAGCTGGACCTTTAGTGACGGGGGTGTTTCGATAGAACAAAACCCTGAATATAGTTTCGACACTGTCGGTACTTATCTAATCACACTAGCGGCATTGAATCTAAACTCTGGTTGTAGCGATACGATCAGTAAGAACGCAGTGGTATTACCCCCTCCACAACCTATAGCTATCGGCGACACGATATGTGAGAACAATGCCGGAGCAAACCTTTCCATTGGCAATCCTTCTGCAAACAGCACCTATATATGGGGGCCTTCAGAACTGGTTGTAGTAGATACCTCCCAGATTTCATCCTCGGTTCCACTTGAAGAGCCGGTAGTATTTACCGTTACAGAAATAGATGTCAATGGATGTATAGGCTCAGGGCAAACTGATAGTATTTTGCTCATCCCGGATTTTGTAGGGCCAAGCGCCATTGACACCTTCGCTTGCCCGGATGTACCCTTTTCGCTCCCTATCCAGCGCACTGAAAACTACGAACTGGCAGTCATACCTGCAGAAGTTTTCGTTTCATTCGATGGAAACGTACCGGTTGTGCAAGTTAATGAATCACAAACCATAGAAGTACAACCTATAGAATTGTTCCCCGCAGGCTGTAACCCGGCTCCAATTCCGGTTGAAATTGAAGTACCGAACGAAGACATCAGAATACCAGATATCTTCACTCCCAATGGAGATGGTACCAATGATCGTTTCAACATCATTCCGGTAGTAACCAATGCTGACCTGGATGTTCGCCGATTCCAGGTATTTAACCGTTTTGGTCAGACCGTTTATGAAAATGATGATCCAACTGATGGCTGGGATGGAACGATAGATGGAAAAGAAGCACCAGCAGATGCTTATATTTATATCATTGAAGCTTCTATCGAAGGCTGTCCGATCAGGGCCTTCAATGGAGAAGTGATGTTGTTAAGGTAAGAAAACTCTGCTGGGCATGGGTCATCCCGAAAGTTTGGGATGACTCACGCCCAGCAAAAGTCTTTGTATAGCTCTGTTAATCATAGCTTTACCTACTTTTTCCTTGATGAAAAATTAGCAAAAAATCAAGGCTGTATTCAATTTTTAACGCTTTTTAAAAGGCTTTCAGCCTAAAATGAATAAACTCGCCTCCTAAGGTCGGCTCAAACAGTATTCATTTTTTAACGGCTGCCAGCCTTTCAATGGCAGCTGCAATTTTTTTCACCTACAAAAGTGCCTTAGAGCTTGGCATTAAAAATGCTATTGCATCAAGTGTATTTGATGGTATTTTCTCCCTTAGCATATGTACTGACTTTTTCAGGATTAACGGAACCCCTTTTTGCTTTTTGTCTGAGTCTTGGGCTTTATTATAAGATTTTCCGCTAATCCTTTTAACTCAGCTGTTCGTAGGTGGCCTAAATCTCCCGCATAGCCTGCTCAATATCCGCAATCAACAAATCAGCTTCCTCCAAACCAATATAAAACCGTACAATATTCAAGGGCTCGCCATGATAATCAGCTGGTATGGGCAAGGCCAGCGATTCATGTCCTCCCCAAGAAACAGCAATTAAAAAGTATTTTAAAGCATCTACAAAGGCTTCTAATCGCTCCATATCCTGGGTTTCAAATTCCACGGAAAATAACGGCATTGCAATAGGCATCTGAGCTTTTGCGAGTTCGAACTGAGGATGTTCCGGTAAGAAGGGATATAGTATCCGCTTCACTTTTGGGTGGCCTTTAAAATAGACAATAAGCTGCTGTGCTGTTTCCGAGGCTTGTTTCACCCGAAGCGGCAAAGTCCTTAAACTGCGGATGATCAACCAGGCATCCATAGGATGAAGAATGTTGCCCAATGTCATCATTTCACTGATAAAGATCTTGTCGATCATCTCTCGGGAAGCACAAATCACACCAGCTACCGTGTCGCTATGGCCGGCGATATACTTGGTAGCAGAATGTAAGGATATGTCGATGCCCCATTTTACAGGATTATTATTTAGAGGGCTGCCGTAGCTATTATCGATTATAGTGATGATGTTTCGCTCTTTAGCCAAGGCAATGACAGGCCTTAAATCCTGCATTTCCATAAGGAGAGAAGTAGGGCTTTCCAGATAAATTATCCGGGTATTCGGGCGTAATGCATTAGCAATATGCTCTACCTTAGTTCCATCCACAAAGGTCGTTTCTACACCGAAACGAGGTAAAAACAACTTCATTAGCTTGTCTGCCCAGGAGTATACATTATTGACACACACAATATGGTCACCCTGTTGTACATTGGCAATAACACTATTGGAGATAGCCGCTGCTCCACTTCCTACCAATAATGCATCTTCAGTACCTTCCAGTGCAGCAATTTTCTGCTGGCAAATGGTCACTGTCGGATTATTTCCTCTCGTGTATAGATGAGCACCTCGCTCATAAGCAAATGCTTCGCGCAGTTTCTGTATGGAGTCGAATTTAAAATTGCTGGTTTGGATGATAGGCGGCGCAATAGCGTTAAAATACTTTTCACGATCTTCGCCCAAATGATTCAGGATTTCAGATAAATTCACTTTCTCGATTTAAAATACAGGTAAAACAATAAGCCAACTACTACTACAATTATTCCAGCCCATGCCTGAACCGGACGTTCAATTAAGGTATTAACTATAAAAATGGCATTTACAGCAATGAATATCAGCGGCAAAACAGGATAAGCTACCGTCCGGTAAGGTCTATCTGCCTCTTTCTTAGTCTGCCTGAAAATAATTATGCTAATCGCCGCTAAAACCATAAAAATCAAGTCCATGAAGACGACGTAGGTGATCAAATCTTCAAAGGTATCCCAAAATAATAGCAGGACAATAGCCCAGCTTGATTGCAAAACAATAGCATTCACCGGTGTGCCAAAAGTAGGATGCACTCTGGCCAGTTGTTTAAAAAACACCCGATCCCTAGCCATCGCAAAGTATATTCTGGGAGCCGTCATTGTATAAATAGCAATGGTTCCAAAGACGGAAACCATGATTAAAACAGCAATGATCTTACCTCCTACAGCAAAGTATTTTCCCAAACCATCGGCAGCAACTGCTTCGGAGCCGGCAATTGTCTCCACCGGAAGCATCCAAAGATACGCCAGGTTGGTTAAAATGTACGTAATAGTAACCACCAGCACCCCGCTTATCATGGCTTTCGGCACATTGCGCTGAGCATCTTTCACCTCTGCAGCCAGGTAGGTGGCGTGATGCCAGCCTCCATAGGAAAAGAAAACCCCAATAAAGGCTAGGAAAAAGGAGCTCAGTATGGCATTCGGAGCAGGCGAAGGACTGAAACTTATCGGATGAGGGTCTGGAAGCAGTATGATCAATCCAACGAAAATCACACCTGCAATCCCCATCAATTTGGCGCTTGTAACCAGTTTAATCACCAATTCCCCTATCTTAACTCCCAGAATATTGATGATCGTTAATACGACTAAAGTACCTACGGCTATAAGCTTCATTTCTTGCGGCTTAAGCTCAAACAAGTATTTAGCATAATAGGCAAAGCCTTCAGCGAGAGCCGCTAATGCTCCGGAAGTGATGACGAGCAAAATGGCGAACCCATATAAAAAAGCAATAAAGTCACCATAGGCTTCTTTTAAAAATATATAAACACCGCCTGCCTTAGGAAACATCCCTCCCAATTCAGCAAAGGTAAGCGCCCCTGTTAGGGCTACTAATCCTCCGGCTGCCCAAACCAACAAGATCCAAAAAGGTGAAGGCAGATTAGAGGCTACCTGCGCTGGCGTCATAAAAATTCCGGCTCCAATACAAGAGCCAATGGCTATCATAGTTAAACCAAAGAGGGATAGTTGCTTTTTTAAATCAGACATTTCACATTATGATCAAGTGAACTGTAAGAATACTAAAATTAATTTACAAAAAGGGTTATTCCTAAGAATACGGAGGCAACTCCTAGCCAAATTCTATGACTTCACTATTTTCAAAGTAGCTTCTCCCTTATCGGAAATGATTCTTAAAATATAAACCCCTTGATCCAACCATTCAAAATCTATATTATTATCTGAAGCAGTAGCTTGTTTAATAATCCGGCCAGAAAGATCAAGAATACTATAATCAAAACTTCCTTCTATCCCTTCAATAGTGGCTATTTTTTTTACCGGATTTGGAAATATGCTGACTTTTTCTTCCTCAACGGTATCAATATTGGAGATAAGCGCAGTCCTGGCAAGGTGAGGTAAATCCACTTCGCTGGTTAAATCCTCAGTGAAGTGCCCTCCAAAATAAACATAATCATCCTTTATAACTAAGCCTGTGACGGCCTTATCAAAGTTTCCAACGGCTCCCATGTAATTATCTACGAGGTCATAGGCGCCTACATTCCTTCCAAATGTTCCAACGAATGGGAAGATTTCGAATTCCCCTGCGAAAAACAAGCTACTATTTTTAAAGGTAATATCTTTAATCAGGCTTAGACCTGTATTCGTGAACTGTTCTCCTAAGATAATAGGTTGCAAATCATCATTCAGGTATCGACTCAGGCAGATATTATTTTGCCCGGGTTCATTAGAACATGTACCTCCAAAGTATATAGCACTTCCTACTGCTTTGACGACTAATATTTCATCGCTGACTTGCTCCCCTACGGAGTGCCATTCACTGCCTTCATAAAGATCAAAAATAAGTACATTATTGGCCTGAATAACCGTATCGGGGCCGGAGGTTTCGTGTATAACTGCCTCATCAAAGTCTCCGGCATATACTCTGCCATATTGAGCGCTATTCGTCATATCATTAATCTTTCCATTAACCGTTGCCTTTTTCTCCCATTCTCCCAATACATTGAGATACCAGATCTCATGCTGATCAGGTTCAGTGGGATGCTCGATAACTAACTCATATAGATTCGTTGAACCGGCAGAAAAACCAGCTGTTGCCATAGCTCCTTCACGACCGGGTATTTCTATGTAAGACCACTGCCCATTTTTGTATATAGCCATAGGGTAAGTGGTTACAAAAGTCTCCAAAGCACCTATCACATATATTTCATCCCCTCTTACAAAAACCTCGTTGATGGTTCCTTTTAGTCCATCCCCTAAGCAATGCAACTGACCATCTTTATAATACCCAATATTCTCACAGGGAGATCCATCCACTTCTGTAAAAGAGCCGGCAAAAAATAAACGACCATTGATATTGGATTCCTGATAAAGCAATTCTACAGGGCCATTAGTCCCTTCTCCCAGGGGTTCGTATTCTGCAGTAGGCGCATATCCTGGTTGGATCCAGGCCAGCTCATCCGGTGTGATGCCATGTTCCATTGCCCAATCCGACAATCCATCCGTTTTAATATCTGCTACATAATCGTAATTGTGCTCTTTGCTGATTTGTTGGGCCAGTTCTCCCCTACCAGAAGCAGCTATTAAATATCCTACGGCACAATGCGTTCCTTTATGATCTATGAAATAAGGTTGGCGATGCGCGTGATAAATATTTTCAGGAAAAACTTTTTTTGCTGCATAAGCCTTCAATTGCTCCAGTAAATAAGATCTGTTTTTTAGACTTTCTTCAGCGAGTCCTTTCGGCTGATTTTTACGAAGGTATTTCTCTACCGCAAAAAGATGATACTGAATACGATCAATATCCGAATCGAAGCTGATCTGCTCCTCGGGGTTCGCATCGGTGTGCAGCTGCCATTGTTTATTTACTTCATACAAATGCTCGTATGATGGCATCAAATCCGCAAATGGTTGCTGTGCGTTTAAGCTGATGGTCCAGATCAGCGCAAATAGGGAAAGTGTTGATTTAGCGTTCATTCTGCTTTACATTTTAAGTGATTGAGTAATGATTTCAATTTAAGGGATCAGGAAAATAATACCCTACCCATTTTACTTGTCCTTTTTTCCTCAGGCTGTGTTGGAAAGCCTCGCCGTACCTTTGGGTCCCGAAGGCATTCGGGACAAGTTATGCCTACGTTTTCCGCCTAGCCTGAGAAAAAAATTACTTCGCAAAATTTGGGTAGCTTATTAATTGCCTAATCCCTAAATAAATGCTGCCTTTTTTGCTTGAAAAAGAAAAAGCAAGAAAAGTACTTTACAAAAATAGACGGTAGAGGAGGGAAAAAAGGTTTGGTTAGCGCATTATATAACAAGAAAGGGATAAACGTATTCTGCATTGAACGTTTATCCCTTTCTGAAAAATAACGTTCTTTGACATAAATTGTGGAAAATGGAACTTCAAAATGATAACCCTTTCAGCCACAAGGGCATTCAATGGTTATCATTTTGAAGTTCCACACAATTTGTCAAAGAAATAAAAATAAATTGCCGAAACTCAACGTGGAGTTCCGGCAATCCTAAAAACCCTGTAACCACTATAGAAAATAAAATTCCACCCGTGTTAAAAAAAGTAGCAACTTGCTTAAATCTTAAAAGTCAGGATCGGTTGATAAATATGATTCACCACAGATTCTGCAATGCTGCCCTTTAGCATTCTGCCCAAGCCCGTTCTGCCGTGCGTTCCCATAGAAACAAAATCCATTTCATGTTCTGCACTGAAGTTTCGTATGCCATTTTCTACACTTGTATCACAATAAACATGGAAATCGACATTTTCCAGTCCATGTTTTTCCACAAAAGCATACATATTAGCTTTGACATCTAAGTTCGTTTCAAAATCGGCTTTTGTATTAATTTTCAGTAGATGCAAGCGTGCATCAAAAGCTTTCTGAAGTTGTCTTACGATACCGATATTCACTTCACCTTTTTCTCTAAAGTCACTGATCAAAACGATATCTTTAATTTCCATATCGTCGCGGTTGCACTTAAGCGTGAGCACAGGTGCCGCAGATTGACGGACTATTTTTTCTGCGATCGATCCAATGGTATGTTGTTTAAGCCCAACCGCGCCGTTTGTTCCCATTACTACGAGGTCAAATTCTTCTTGCTCGATACATTTCAGTATATCATCAGCTAAATGCCCGATACGTACACTGGAGGAGACGATTTCCGGCTTTCCTACTAACCATTCACTCATTTTTCCTGCCGTTTCTTTTGCTTCACTTCGAATTCCATCAACATCGAATTCCTGGCAATCCTTCAGTTCTCCATTTTCATCAAATACAGCCTCCCCCGGAACACTTACCACTGAGAGCGCATAAATGGATGCATTCGTATGCGCTGCGACCTTCTTGGCGATGCCGTACGCAAAATCGCCGAGTTCTGAAAAATCAGTGGGTATCAAAATTTTTTTCATCGTTGTTTTTTTATTAGTACCTGCTGTTGTAAGTTATAAACTTGCAGCATAACTTAACTTTTCATTGCCTGCTCAACTGCTTGCCAGCTGCCTCCATTATAGGTCTCAATGCCATGACTCTTTAGGACAGCTTTTGCAGCTGCACTTCGACTCCCAGATCTACAGCATGTGATAACAGCTTTATTGTACTGTTTTATTTTGTTTATTTTGCCCTTGATCTGTTGTAGTGGAATATTAACTGCTTTGCGTGCATGGCCTTGTTTAAACTCAGCTGGAGTTCTTACATCAATAACAACAGCCCCGTTTTTCAGTAACTCTTTTATGTTTGGCCGGTTTCCACCGAATAGATTTTTCAAAAAACTTAGCATATTCGTTCCTTTTTCATTTCAGTTACAAAGTAAATAAAAATTTAATGGTTTTTCAGTGACATTAATCACACCTTAATATAAAAATAAAGTGACTTTTTTCACTTTTTAGAAGCTAATTTGAATCAAAAATCATCAAAATAAAAAAAGGCAGCGAATTCACTGCCCAGGAAATGAAAATCGAACAAATATGTATCTTTTA
Organism: uncultured Saprospiraceae bacterium; assembly: GCA_964537285.1. Classification (GTDB taxonomy): domain Bacteria; phylum Bacteroidota; class Bacteroidia; order Chitinophagales; family Saprospiraceae; genus CAZHZT01. Next base: position 25,732 of record CAZHZT010000012.1, read on the forward strand.
AGGATAAGCTTCATCACAAGTGATGTATTTCCTCTTGTAGGATTCTTTAGTTCTTTTTATTGTAGAGTTGTTTTCTGAGTTCTTTTAAACCGCTCAGAAAACAACTCTACAAATAAACTTATCAAAACTTGGCTTACAACTCTGTATTCTGTTCTACAAAATCAGTCATAGGCAAATCTGTATTCACCATTTCTTTAAAGCCTCCAAGGATGTTAATAACATCTTCAAATCCACGAGACTTAAGAATAGACGCTGCGATGACAGAACGATAGCCGCCTGCGCAATGCAAGAAGTAAGTATTATCGCGATTTACACGGCTCATATTTTTGTTAATGAAATCGAGCGGGAAGTTTTCAACGCCACTAACATGCTGAGCGCTGTATTCGCTTTCTTTTCTTACATCTAATACATTGAGCTTTTCACTTTTGAAGCGCGTCGCAAATGCATCAGGTGCTACCTCTCCAATAGTATCTACCTCTTTACCGGCAGCTCTCCAGGCTTCGAAACCACCTTTCAAGAAACCAAGTGTGTTGTCATAGCCTACGCGAGCTAAACGAGTAACGACTTCCTCTTCACGACCTTCATCAGCGACGAAAAGGATTGGTTGTTTCAAATCAACGATCAACGTACCGACCCAAAAAGCGAAGCTACCATCTATGCCGATGAAAATGGAATTTGGGATGAAGCCTTTAACGAATTCACTTTCTTTCCGCGTATCGATAACCAGAGCTTCCTCAGCCTCTGCTACCGTTTCAAATTCGCGAACAGTCATTGCAGTCAATCCTTTGGCTAAAATATCATCAATACTACCATATCCCATCTTGTTCATTACTGCATTCTTTGGGAAGTATTGAGGAGGATCCACCAGGCCATCGGTAACTTCCTTAACAAACTCTTCTTTAGTCATATCTGCACGAAGTGCGTAGTTCGTCAATTTTTGAGCGCCTACGGTACTAACGGTCTCTTTACTCATTTTTTTACCGCAAGCAGATCCCGCACCGTGACCAGGATAAACAACTACTTCATCAGGCAGAGTCATGATCTTGTTACGTAAGCTTTCGTACAAGTAACCCGCTAAATCTTCTCTGCTCAAATCAGACTTCACGGCCAAGTCAGGGCGACCTACATCACCAATAAATAAAGTGTCACCAGTATAGATGGAATGCTCTTTCCCTTCTTCGTCAATCAACAAGAATGTAGAAGACTCCATAGTGTGCCCTGGTGTATGTAAAACTTTAATTTTCACATTCCCTAATGGAAGGATTTCACCGTCTTCTGCTACATGTGCCTCAAAAGCAGGCTTAGCAGTAGGACCGTAAACGATGGTTGCTCCTGTTTTATTAGCTAAATCCAAGTGACCAGAAACGAAATCAGCGTGAAAATGCGTCTCTAATACATATTTAATCGTTGCGCCATCCTCTTCAGCACGCTCAATATATGGCTTGGTTTCGCGAAGCGGATCAATAATTGCTGCTTCACCATTGCTTTCAATATAATATGCTGCCTCTGCAAGGCAACCAGTATAGATCTGTTCTACTTTCATAATTTTTTTTAACTTTTTATAGATAAATTAAAATATGTTGTTTTATTCATATTTTTTGATAAAAAAACAGGTCTTTTGATTGGGCTTGCCTCAATTCAAGGGCAACGATTACGACATCGGTTTGGATTCATAGGCAATTCATTTTATTCGGTTAGACTATTTTCTTTTCGTGAACAAAATTAAGTACATACAAGAAATTAGCAAGTGATTGTTGTCACGGAGGCAGGGTGACTTTTATCACTTTTTTTTGCTTTTAGCAGTAAAAGTTGTTCATTAATGCGGCCAAAACAGCCAGTTAGCAAAATAAAATGGCCAATGACAATAGTTATCCCTTTAAAAATTCGTATATTGGTATTTGGTAATTCCAGCGATTCTCGCTTTGAAGAAAATATCGCGCCGTAGCGGCGTAAATTTGGCTTTGGATTTCCCAAACGAGAATTGCTGTGGTAATTCTCGAAAGCACAATGTATTTTATGGTGCTTAACAAAAACATTTAGTTCTTTGACATAAATTGTGAAAAAATGGAACTTCAAAATGATAATCCTTTCAGCCACAAGAGCATTCAAGGCTTATCATTTTGAAGTTCCACACAATTTGTCAAAGAACGAAACATTTTAGAACCTCTATGCACATCGACCTCTATGGAAAAAGAAACTACTACATGCAAGATTTCTAGATGGCAGCAACATAAAAACAAGTTGAATAACATGGAATTCAACGATTTTTGGGCTGCATGGAAATCATCAACGGATGCCCTGCTTATAGATGTCCGCACTCCGGAAGAGTTTGAAAGTGGCAGCCTTAAAGGAGCAATAAACGTAGATTACCTCGGGCCTGATCTCCTTGTACAACTGGAGCGATTAGATCAGAAAAAGACCTATTTTGTTTTCTGTCGATCCTGCCGGAGGAGTACCCGCGTGTGCACCCTGATGCAAAATTCTGGCTTCGGCCATGTTTATAATCTTGAAGGCGGCCTGAAAGCTTACAATGCTGAGCTACTGTCAGCCTATCAACAATGATGAACCGCAAAAGGCAAATAGCTAATCCACCGACTAATGCTCATTTATACTATAATTAATCATGTTACTCTTGTGGTAAGCTTGGCGATCTATTTTTTCTTACACAGTTTGCTAGCCAATCAAAAGATAAAGATGAGGATTGTAAAAATGGGGATGCCGTATAATTGGTATCGAATAGCCTACAACAGCATCGCTATAATCACCTTGCTACCAGTCGTTTACACTTATACATTATGCAGTAAAAGCACCCTTTTACCTTTTCCCGGATGGGTATTTTTTATAGGAATACTTTTGGAATTTACAGGAATGATACTACTAATACTTTCGCTAAAACAATACCGGTTAGAGGAGTTCATGGGCCTGGAGCAACTTAGCCGAAAGCAAGTACAAGGTCAGGATCATCTTGTAACCTCTGGCTTGAATGCTTGGGTTCGCCATCCGCTTTATTTTGCATCCCTATTAATTCTCTGGGGGTGGTGGCTCACAGCTCCTAGCCCGGCCGTGTCGCTAATTGTTGTTATTTCTACGATTTATTTAAAAATTGGAAGCATTCTGGAAGAACAAAAGCTTGTGAACACATTCGGGAAAGCTTATGAAGTGTATCGACAAAAGGTACGAAATGGGATCATTTGGATTCCAGGTAGAAATAAGTAGTAAAAAAACAAACAACTTTATGAAAGACATTATTTTTATTCTATTCCTCTTATTCTGCAACTTAACGCAGATTTACTCTCAAACCGATTGGTCAAAAGCAGGAGACATTCCGTTTTCCATTCGCTATGACGAAATATATTTTATTAATCCAGATACAGGTTGGGCCGTAAATGCCGATGGAGCCATATTCAAAACAACAAATGGAGGTGACTCATGGTCATTCTTATTCCAGAATTTTCAATATTTCCGCTCTGTTGAGTTCATAAATGACTCCGTCGGATTTGTAGGCGCTTTAAGTCCGCAATTTTTCAAAACTACCGACAGAGGAAATAACTGGGTTGACATTTCCGCCTCAATTCCTGAACCTCTTAATGGTATTTGCGGCATGTCGCATGTTGGTGAGAACATCATTTGCGGAGTGGGTGTCTGGAGCGGCCCGGCTTATTTTATTCGCTCCGATGATCAAGGGCAGAACTGGACATTCATTGATCTCTCCTCTTTTGCTGATGGGATGGTGGATTGTCACTTCATTAATGCCGATACAGGCTTCGTAGCAGGCATTAATAATCAAACCGGAGCACTTGTATTAAAAACCACGGACGGAGGGAGCAATTGGGAGCTTGTTTTTTCGAGTGGTCGCCCTAATGAATATGTATGGAAATTAGATTTTCTAAATGATGAGTATGCTTTTGGTTCTATTGAAAACTTCAATCCCAACGACTCTACTTTTATCATTAAAACGACAGATGGAGGAAATACCTGGTCAGAGATCATGGCTTCCCCTAATCACCTGGACGTCCAGGGCATAGGATTTCTCAATCAAAACCTTGGATGGCTGGGCCCCAGAAATGAAGGTCTTTTGGAAACCAAAGACGGCGGGCAGACATGGGACCCAATTGAGGTACTTCCCAACATAAATAAGTTTTTTCGCATTAATGACACCTTGATCTTTGCTTCTGGCTCTTTTGTATATAAATACATTGGGGAAATGCTCACAACCAGAACGGAGGCAGGTCCTTTACCCATAGCTCATAAAATAGATGTCGCGCCGGTTCCGTTTTCCAGCGAACTATTGGTTTCTATTGAATTGGATTGCAGAACTTATCTGATTCTTGAGCTGTACAACGCAGAAGGTAAGCTTATTAAATCCATTGCCAGAAACCAAATGGAGGCCGGGAAACACCAATTTGATCTACAATTTACTCCCCTGTTGCCTGTTGGCTCCTATTTTCTTTCTTTAAGAACCAATGAAGGGTTTATTACAAAGAAATTAATTCGGTAAGGCGTCTAAAAAGTAATTCAACATTTCACAGTGGGAGAATATTTTTATTGAAACACTGCCTGTTTTTTTCGAAAAAAACAGGCAGTGTTTCAATAAAAATATTCTCCTGTTGTGAGCTTTGGACTACTTAAGTTACAGAGTATTTAATACCCTCGCGCTAAATAGCGCCGCCCCTCCAGCTCAAAGGAGCTAAAGGTACGATCCCCCAATAAGTACAGATAAAGAGTTTCTCCTTTCTTTGTTTCCAGGTCAATGCGAAATTTTTCTTCAGCAGCTTCAGCCATTTCATCTTCGCGTTCCTTGAATTTCTTGATGATATAGACTTCCTTATTTGTTTTTATGGTGCCATCATTATACAACAAAAACTCATGGAGAGTGACTGTGTAGTCCATGGTAATGGTGGTATCTCTTTCAATCAGAACGGTATCGATTGTAACTTTTTCCCCATCTACTTCAATTTTCTCTTTCACCTTTTTTTCTTTAGTTTTTATATTAACATTTACGACCTTTTCAAATTGAATATAGGCGCTATCGCTGACATTAATTCGCTCTTGAAGACCTCTTTCAGGTTCCAGGCGGAGGAAAGGGTATATTTTCCGCCCCCAAAGGCTATCAGGATTTTCGACCACCATTTCGTTGAGGTCGGTGAAATGGGCTTTCTCCTTAGCTCTTTTTTCCTCATCCATGATTTTAAGAAAAAAGACCATTTCTTCTTCCTGTTCAGATCGGCGAAAAAGCAAAGCATCCACCTGATCATTTTTTGTCAAAATAATTTTTAAGTGCCCCTGGATACGAGCATCCCGTGCATTGATCATTTTGATAAAAAAGCCATAATCAGTGGTATTTATCGTATTCATATTATAAACGCCTTCAATCCCTTTCCCTCTCACATAGAGATTCGTTTGGGATATGCCAAATGAATAGGCCCCTGGACGAAGCTTTTGCTCCGTCTTAGTATCAGGTAACTCTAATTCGGAAGGCCTGAAGTTGTAGCCAATTAAATCAGTAGGATCCTTGAACTTACGATCACTGACATAGCTGTATGATTTCTGGGCAGCCAGGGATGAAAAAAATAGAAGGAAAATGATTATTTTAAAAAATGATAGCTTCATAATGAAAAGATTTTTTTTAATTTAAGCATTACGATCCTCGCGGAAAACCCTTTGAGGCTGTCTCATAAGCAGGTTCGTTGCGCATGGTAGGAAATTTTCTTTTTTGAGAGGCGTTCTTTTTTAAAAATTTTAGTGAAATTTTTAAAAAAGAACGCCTCTCAATAGAAAATACTCCTCCCGAGTACAACGAACCTACTTATAAGACAGCCACCATATAAGAATCCTCCTTAAGCACCCATTTTACTATTCACCAACAACATGATCTCCTTCTCAGCCGTATCAGCTTGTTCCGCAATAGACGCGGCTTTCCGGAGGATGTCGCTGACAAAATTTTCATCTTCAATATCTCCGGTATTAATTTTCACATTCAGGTAAGTGCCTTGCACCCCTGCTCTTGCACATAAAGCGCCCACAGCTGCATCTGTGACTGAGCTTGGGTTACCAGATTCCACCATTGCTTTAGCCACTTCAAAAACCTGAAGGCAGTATTCCATAACCTGGAAGGGAACTTCAATAGCATATTTTGTAGCTTCCTGTATCGCAGCATGCCGGGCCGCCTTTTCTTCCTCCGTACTTTTAGGCAGGCGAATAGCATTTATAATCGCATTAAATGCGTTCGTATCTTCGTCTACTAAATGAAGCAAAGCATCTTTGATTTTCCGGCCCTTTTCTGCCCATTCTGAATAAACATCCCATTTATCGTCCCACCCGCGTTTATGAGCAGATAAGTTAGCGACCATAGTTGCCAGAGAAGCACCTAAAGCGCCGACATAAGCCGAGATAGAACCGCCCCCCGGAGCAACGCTCTCTGAAGCAGTCTCATTGGCAAAAGCTTTCAAATCCATTTTAACTAATGGGCTTCCACCTTCATCTTGCATCACATATTCAATAATTTTTTTCCGGGGATCGAAAGGAGTTAGCTCATCTAATCCAAGAGACTTAACAGCGATTTTGATAATTTCTTCTTCTGCTATACCAACGGATCGTTTTTGTTTTTTTAGAAAATACTTTCCCGTTTCCAGCATAACTTTCAAGGGTACAAGCCCTACCAATTCCGAACCTGTTACGCGAAGACCTCGCTTTGTAGCACTTTTCACGCACTCCTCAAAAGCCATGTGAAGAGGTGTAATGTTTATATCTGTTAAGTTCATGGAAATTTGAGCAATACCATATTCTTCGATGTACCAGCCAATGCCTTTTACTGCTTTACAAGTGCCGGGTACCCTTACCGCCTCTCCGTTTTCATCGCGAACAATCTTACCGGTAATTGGATTTCCGTCTCTTTTTACACGTCCTTTCTCACGCACATCAAAGGCCACGGAATTGGCACGACGAACGGAAGTAGTATTCAGGTTAACGTTGTAGGCGATCAGAAAATCACGGGCACCAATAGCCGTTGCTCCGGCCTTAGGATTAAACTTTGCCGGGCCATAATCAGGATGCCAATTGGGATCAGTCATCTTTTCTGGTAATGCTTCATACTCGCCAGCTCTAATATTCGCCAGGTTTTTCCATTCTGGTTTCGAAGCGGCAAATTCGTATAAATAGAAAGGTATATTTAAATTCCTTCCTGCTTTTTCTCCAAGTTTATGAGCATACTCGATTACCTCTTCCATAGAAATATTAGCGATAGGAATCAAGGGGCACACATCCGTAGCTCCCATCCGGGGATGTTCGCCCTTGTGCTTGCTCATATCGATTAGCTCCGATGCCGTTTTTATGGCCAGGAAAGCCGCCTCTACCACAGGCTCCGGCTCTCCGACGAAAGTAACGACCGTCCGGTTGGTGGCTTTTCCGGGATCTACATCTAAAAGGGTTACCCCTTCTACGCTCTCGATGGCATCCGTAATTTGTTTGATGATTTGCATATCGCGGCCTTCACTAAAATTGGGCACGCATTCAATAAGTTGTCTTTTATTCATAGTCAGATTTTTTCAGAATTAATGAGGGTGTTTAGAAGTTATTTCGTTGTCCTTAGGAGTTTTTTACAAAGCTATTCTCTTTTCCTAAAAAAGAAGAACGTTCACATAACAGAATTTTTTAGTTCTTTGACATAAATTGTGAAAAATGGAACTTCAAAATGATAAACCTTTCAGCCACAAGGGCATTCAAGGCGTATCATTTTGAAGTTCCACACAATTTGTCAAAGAATGAATTTTTTTAGGACGTTTAGTTTAGGAAAATCCAACGTTTGTATAAAAAAAACAGCTCCTCATCAAACCAATATCTAAGTTCGCAGTACAGAAGCATTGAAACAAACAGAATACATCGCATCCCAAAGCAGATCTTTAAAATTAGCCTTGAGAGCATCCTATTTCTAAATGCATTGACCATGATGAATAAAAAAGTACTCAAACTACTTCCGGTATTTCTTTTATTATGTAGCCTAAAACTTGCAGCACAAGCAATTACCATTCAAGGAACCATTAGGGATGCCAAAAATGGAGAAACACTGATTGGAGCCTTTATCGAAGACTTAAAAAGCGGCAAAGCCACTACCAGCAATGAATATGGCTTTTATTCCCTGACTCTCAACGAACCCGGGGCTGTGCAACTTCTCATTAGCTACATAGGTTTCGATAATAAAGAAATTAACCTTAGCCTCCGGCAGGACACCGTTCTGAACATCGAACTAGGCAGTGGCGGGGTAGTATTGAATGAAATAGTAGTGGAAGCAGAGTCTTTCCGGGAAAAACTCAATTCAACGGAAATGAGTGTTGAAAGCCTTTCTCCCCGAGAAGCCAAGGTCATCCCTGCTCTATTGGGAGAAGCCGACATCATCAAAACGATCCAGCTCAAACCCGGTATTTCTTCCGGTTCCGAAGGGAATAGCGGCTTATTTGTAAGAGGAGGCTCCGGCGATCAGAACCTCATCGTACTAGATGAAGCCATTGTATACAATGCCAACCACTTATTCGGTTTTTTCAGCACCTTTAATTCCGACGCTATTAAGGATGTTAAACTATATAAAGGAGGGTTCCCTGCACAATATGGGGGCCGGCTATCCTCTGTAGTGGATGTGAAGCTAAGAGACGGCAACAGCAAAAAATTCTCAGGAAATGGTGGCATTGGGCTCATCGCTTCCCGCCTCACACTTGAGGGTCCAATTGTAAAAGACAAATCTTCCTTCATGGTTTCCGGCCGTAGAACCTATGTTGACCTTATTACCCGACAGATTAACAGGGCAAACGAGGATCAGGAAGACTTTGAACCCATCCCCGATTATTATTTTTATGATCTCAATGCTAAAGTAAATTACACTTTCGACGATAAAAACCGCCTGTTTTTAAGCGGCTACTTTGGCCGTGATGTATTTGGCTTCGATGGGGATTTCTTCAATTTTGATTTTGACTGGGGTAACGCTACAGGGACCGCTCGCTGGAATCATGTATTTAATTCAAAGCTGTTTTCCAATACAACTTTCACCTATTCGGATTATCAATATAACATTGAAAATAGGATCACCGGTTTTTCTTTTCAGCTGGGCTCCAACATACGAGATGCCAACCTAAAGACAGATTTTTATTATGCGCCCAATAATCAGCATACCTTACGCTTTGGCTTTTCGGGTACATATCACCAATTTACGGTTGGCCGTTTGAAGGCAGGAAGTGATGATGGAGAGATTAGCTTTAGCGCTGGCCAGGATTTTGACGGAACAGAATTAGGTGCCTACATTTCGGATGATATTAAATTTAACGATAAATGGACCGTCAATGCAGGAATTAGACTTTCCGGATTTGTTAACGATGATCAATTGTATACCGGAGTCGAACCAAGGCTTGCTGCAAAGTATAGCGTCAACGACCGATTTTCGCTAAAAACAAGCTACGCCAGGATGTACCAATATGTTCATCTGGTATCTAATTCGGGGATTGCACTGCCGACAGATGTCTGGTATCCATCCACCGAAAATGTCAAACCTCAGATTTCGGATCAAATCGCCGTTGGCGGAGCTTATCAACTATCCCCGAACGTATTGCTTACCAATGAATATTATGTAAAATTTCTTGGCAATCAAATTGACTTTATCGATCATGCAGAGCTTTTCGCAAATGACAACCTTGAGGAAGAATTCGCCTTCGGCGATGGCTATGCTTATGGTATGGAATGGAGCATCGAAAAGAAAAAAGGCAGACTCACCGGTTGGATTGGTTACACCCTCGCATTTATCCGAAGGGGAAATTTCACCTTATTTGACGGGAGCCAGATCATGGATGGGCGTTATTACCCTCCACGATATGACCGGAGGCACGACATCTCTGTGGTTGCTATCTATGAACTTAACCGCAAACTTACTTTAACAGGCACCTTTGTATATGGCTCCGGAGACATCACCTGGCTACCCTCCGGCCGTTTATTCTTTCAGGATGTCCAAGGCGGAGACCCCGATCCTGTGGTTCCTATATACGAAGATCGAAATTCATTTCGTATGCCCGCCTACCATCGCATGGACCTGGGTTTGGTCATTAAGTTTTTCCCTAAATGGGGAGAAAGTGATTTAACCATCAGTGTGTACAATGCTTATGATCGCCGTAATCCCTACTTCTTATATCTTGAGCCAGAACTTGATACCATTGAGGATGAAGCGGGCAATGAAATAGGCGAAGCACTTGTAGGCGTTGCAGCAAAGCAAGTGTCTTTGTTCCCTGTTCTACCCTCATTTACATGGAACTTTAAATTTTAGTTCTTTGACATAAATTTTAAAAAAGATTGAAAGATGAATGAGCAACATGATATTGAAAAGGCACTCCTTACTTTGATTTTCCAATATCATGTTGCCCATTTCCAAAAAAAACTATTCATCATGAAAAATTTATTTCTCTTCACAAGTATTAGTCTATTGTTTTCTACTCTCTTTTTCACTTCCTGCAATTTGGAAAAAGAAGTTGATATTGATCTCCCAGATTATGAAACTCAGCTTGTCCTGGAATGCTACCTGGAGCCCGGGAAGCCTTTCTCAGCATTATTAACGCGCAGCGAAAGTTACTTTGCAACGGTAAGTACCTCGCAAGATGATATTATTGATTATTATTTAGGGCTTCTCGAGCAAGGAGCTGATATTCAGATCAGGCATAATGGCAACGTTTACAGTTTAGACAACACCCTGGTCCTGGAATCAGAAAGCAATAAAATATACAACTATCGCTCGGAAGATTTAGTCCCCGAAAGCTATAACACGCCTTTTGAGCTTTCCATAACTACCGAAGATGGACAGAGCATAACGGCTACCACCCAAATATTGGAGCCCGTCCCGATAGATAGTGTAGTAATTGAATTTGATCCTGAAAACGCGGATTCAGCGCGGGTGCTAACTTATTTTGTGGATATTGAACCCGGGAAGACCAACTTCATCCGCCGGATGTTGCATGAAGGAAGCCTTAACGAGGAAGCCGATCAGGATTTTGTCACCAATGATCGATTTGTAGCAGACAGAGTCGTTTTTGGAAGTGCTTACGAATATAGCCGAGGGGATACTATTTTTAACACCTTATTTCATCTTGATGAAGCTTATTACGATTTCCTTATCAGTGTTTTCAACTCTATTGATGCCAATGGGAATCCTTTTGCACAGCCCGGAGTGTTGATATCCAATTTGGAAGGTGATGCTGATGCGATCGGGATATTTACCGGGCTGAGTTATTTTAGGGATATTACTATTATCGAATAATAACGAATTCTATTTCTGATAAATTCCTCTAACAAATTGATGGGCCAGTTGCTCATCAAACAAAGCTTTAATAGGGATTACCAGATTATCAATAGCAATCGAACTAATTTCTCCAGATCCTGATTTTTGTACTAAGCTGTAGTTCCCCGAAGCGTTTAATACGTATTGTTCTATGGTATCGGATTTAGGATCAATAATCCAGTATTCCTCTACCCCATGGTTTTGATAATCTTCATATTTTATTCCTCTATCTCTATTTTCAGTACTATTCGAGAGGATTTCTACTATGAAATGGGGAATAGGGAAAAGAGCTTGATCCTTTTTAAAGTTTTCGGCTACTTCTTTTTTGAAAAAACATAAATCAGGCTCATAATCGTTTCTGGTAAACTGAATCAGCGTTTTTTCAAAACCGACAAAGCCAAGGTCATTTTCCGTTACATAAGTTCCTATGATCTTGATGAGGTTCAGACTAATCTGAATGTGTGCTTTCCTGACAGGAGAATGAACTATTATCTCGCCATTGATAAATTCAGCCTTTTCTTGCTCGGTAATTTGATTATAAAAAATCTCTCTCTGTTCCTTCTCCTTATCAAGAACAGATTTTATCCGACTAACTAAAGCAGGCGCACCAGGAGATTTAAGGATTTCAGAAATCAATACTTCATTTACTCTTACCATCATTCTATGGGCATTTTTAATAAAACCGTTCTTTGACAAATTGTGTGGAACTTCAAAATGATAAGCCTTGAATGCCCTTTGGGCTGAAAGGCTTATCATTTTGAAGTTCCATTTTCCACAATTTATGTCAAAGAACTATAAAAACCCACAAAAAGGCACAAAAGATTCATGAAATATAATAAAATCCAACCCCTATTACTCCTCTACCACTTCGCTTTGCATACGTTCAAACACCCGGAAACAATGCGCTGCCTTATTCCGCTCATCGGGTTCTCTACAATCCGTAAAAGTTTCCTTCCATTCTGAAAAGTCTATTTGGGAGAAACGAGCTACCGTATCATTTTCTTTTACGGCAACTTCCAGATCAATTTCGGTAAGATATAGTTTATCCCAAATGGATTGAGTCAGGGAGTAGATTTGCCCTCCACCCAGAATAAAAGCCTCTTCTTCTCCGTTTTCCTCCGCTATTTTGAGTGCTTCTTCCACAGAATGCACAATAATTGCTCCCGAAGCAGCATAGAACATATCTCGGGTAACGATGATGTTCGTCCGTTTGGGCAAAGGACGCCCTAGGGATTCAAAGCTTTTCCGGCCAAGAATAACGTGATGGTTGAGTGTAATTTTTTTAAACCATTTAAGATCTGACGGAAGGTACCACGGCATGTCGTTGTTGACACCTATAATATTCTCTTTTGCTACCGCAACAATGGCAGAAATAATCATTTAAAATATTTTATTAGTTCTCTGCCCTCGGTAAGAACTTTCTTCCAAACAAAAATTCCTTACCAAGCGCAATGAATTGCTTTTGTAATGAAGATCAACATAAAAACTCCTCTAAGGGTTACTTACTAAATCGGCATTAAGCATGCGATCATACCAGTAATTTCTTCCCTGGCTTATTTCACCTCTTATATACTTTTCAATCATCAGGCTGGCAATAGGGGCTGCAAAAATGGTTCCCCAGCCGGCATTTTCTACGTAAACAGCGATGGCTATCTTGGGATCTTTCCGAGGCGCAAATGCAAAGAAGACCGAATGATCTTCCCCGTGTGGATTCTGAGAAGTACCCGTCTTACCACATATCTCTATATCAGGAATATGTGCAGTATATCCAGTACCACTCGTCACCACTCTTGACATGCCATCAATTACATAATCAAAATAAATTGAATCAATGCCCATATGGTATCGTTCAAGCCGCTCTCTGTCGGGGAGAACCAAGCTGTCCTTGTCAGTCTTGAAAGCTTTTACTAAATGAGGTGTAGTATAAGAACCTTTATTAGCCATAATGGCGGCCAGATTAGCCATCTGTATTGTACTAAGTTCCATCTCTCCTTGCCCGATTGCAATTGACATTACTGTAGGAGAGCGCCATCCTCCTTTTACCGCCGGGTAGAGCTCATCGTAATATTCAGAGGTAGGTATATTTCCCGCACTTTCACTAGGAAAATCCAGGCCCAGGGGCCTTCCTAAGCCAAAGCGATACAAGTAATCTGTAAACAGGTCCATTCCTACCTGAGGCGTAGAAAACCCATTTTGATCGATTAGCTTGCGAAAGGTTCTAAAATAGTAAGCATTACAGGAATGTTGAATAGCCATATGCACTCCATGAATCGGAACATGGGAGTGACAACCATACACCCTTCCTCCATAGGCGTAGCCCATTGTACAAGGGAAATGATGATTAGGGAAAATGGCTTTTTCCTGCATTGCAATCAAGCTAACTACTGTTTTGAAAATAGAACCAGGAGGATACTTAGCCATAACACTTCTATCAAAGAAAGGCCTTAAAGTATCTTGAATGAGTTGAGAAAAAGCCTCTCCCCGGTTTCGGTTAAGGGTTAGCAAATTAGGGTCGTAATTCGGTGCGGTAACCATTGCAAGCACTTCGCCTGTACTTGGCTCAATGGCAACGATACTGCCCGTTTTATTTTCCATAAGCCGCTCTCCGAAGGCCTGAAGATCTATATCGATGGTTGTGATCAAATCCTGGCCGGAAACTGCAGCTGAATCCAGGTTCCCGTCTTTGTAAAGGTCAACCACTCGCCCAAGATTGTCTTTGAGTACATAACTCACCCCTTTTTTTCCTCTTAGCTGTTCTTCATACTCCTGTTCCAAACCACTAGCGCCCAGATAATCGCCTAGAGAATAAACACCTCCAAACTGATCGATCTGTTTACTGTTGACTTCGCTGATATACCCCAGAATATTGGCCGCACTTCTATAAGGATAGCTCCTAACATTTCTTACTTGTACAAAGAAACCAGGGAATTCGTGTAAATTCTCTTGTAACGCAGCATATACATAAGAAGGTATTTTTGACATAAAAACAAAGGGTACTGCTTTGGAGTAGCGCACGCTTCCCCAGTCTTTTTTCAATCGCTCTTCAAACTCTTCCTGACTAATATCCAGCAATTTACAGAAATGCGCCGTGTCCATGTCGGCACTCATTTGATTGTAAGTAACCAAGAGGTCGTAAAGAGCGGCATTATTAACGAGCAGTTTTCCGTTTCTATCAAAAATCAATCCTCTGGATGGATATTTTACATATTTGTGAACAGCTGTAGTACGAGCCCTATCGCTGTAGCTCGTATCCAGTATTTGCAAATGGAACGCTTTGCCGACCAGTGTTAAAGCTGCCAGAAAAAAAACGAGCTGGATAATTCTAAACCGTATTTGTTGAGGATCTTGCCCCATAATAAAAGGTTAAAGGTTTAAAGGCTAAGAGGGGGATTAAAAAGTGGTTCCTTGCTCCGGGCAGCAATGTTTTTTTATTGGATCGAGGCTCTTTTTTGGGTTTTCGAAGAAAAACCCAAAAAAGAGCCTCGATCCAAACAAAATTTCCTTACCCGAAATAAGGAATTAATTTTTAAACGTCCTTTTAACCCAAGTGGTTATTCTTTTGGATTAATAATAATCTGATAAAGAACAATGAATAACATAGATAACAAAAAAGAAGCGAATGTTTTCAACAAAACTTCTACAATATAAACAAAGGTAAAGGCATCGACAGAAAAATAAAAGAACAAATGGAGCAGCATTAACAGTGCTGCATATCTTAAGAACCAACCAGAACCAAAACGATAAGCTGTTGGGCTATGGTTGATATTGTATCCTCCTCTTGGGGTAAATATAGAAAGTATAGTTGGCCGAATAAAGCCTGTGAATACCGAAGCCGAAGCATGAATCCCGTAAGTACCATAGACCAGATCTACCCCAAAGCCCATTAGAAACCCAAGGAAGACGATCAATGCATGTGGGGTTCGTAAAGGTAATAATATCAGGAACAATGGATAGATTACTACATGTGGATAACTCAACCACCCTTCACCAAGTACAACACTTCTCAGGACGAGCACCTGAATAGCCCAAAGGCCGATAAACCGGAAAATATTTCTAAATACTGCGCTAGTCATTGGCGTCCTGTTCCAGAGATAATTGTTCTTCTTTGTCGATGGCTTCTACAATATATACAAACCGCGTTTTTGCTAAATCGTTGATTAATTTTACTTCTGCAGAATAGAAGCTGCTTCCTTTTTCAATAAAAAACGTATCTATTGTACCAATAAGCACTTCCGGAGGGAAGTGATAGGAGTAACCACTCGTCTGCACAGTATCTCCTTTTTCGAGTGGTGCATTTTTGGGGATATCTTCTAACAAAAACACTTCTGAGCCTCCACCTTGCCACGTTAAAGAACCAAAATGATTGCTTTTTTTTAAGGATGCACTGATCTTTACCTGGCTATGCTTCAAAGACATGGCATAGCAATAATTTTCGGAAACATTCCGCACGATGCCAACAATTCCATTTAAGCCGAGCACCCCCATTCTTTTTTTCACGCCATCTTTAAAACCTTTATTCAGCGTAAAATAATTATTAGAAGTGGATAAAGTTTGTTTAACTACTTCTGCATTTATAAAAAAGAACATCAAACTATCTTTCAAATGATCCAGAGAATCTTGTTTTGGAGGCTTATCAAACTTCGTATAATTTAATAGGGTTTTCAGTCGTGCATTTTCTTCGGCTAAACTATCGCGATCCTCCCGCAGTTTGATATACCTGTTAACCTCACGAGTTTGATCATCGAGATAACCTGTCAGCTGCTGCACAGAGTGAAAATAGATCCGGCTCTGATCGTCATTAAATTGGATGATCAGAAAAAAAGATAAGGCTTCCAGGGCCAGAAAGGTCAGGAAACCACCATACCGAATAAAAATTAAAAAAAGATTGCGCATGCTTAGCCAATATTACTAAATGCTTCAAGAAGGTGCCCAAAGAGCAATTACCTGCCTTGGTAAGGAAATTTTTTATTACAATGAAGTGCACTTTTGAGTTTTTTTCAAAAAAAACTCAAAAGTGCACTTCATTGTAATAAAAAATTTCCTTACCGAGACAAAGAGCGGTTCTCTGAGCACTTTCCTGGATTATATACTTCTCCGTGGGATTAAGAAGGAGAATTTATCCGTATTTTTGAGCGCAATACCCGTTCCTTTCACGACGGCGCGAAGGGGGTCTTCAGCAATATGTACCGGGAGTTTAGTTTTGTCACTTATCCTTTTCGCCAGGCCACGAAGCAAAGCTCCGCCGCCAGTCAAATATAAGCCAATTTTATAAATATCCGAAGCCAATTCCGGCGGAGTTGTTTCTAATGCTTTCAGAATAGCCTCCTCCACTTTTGAAATTGACTTATCGATGGCCTCAAAAATTTCCTGATAATTGACCACGATTTGCTTAGGGATTCCCGTCATTAAATCACGTCCATTTACAGGATAATCTTCTGGTTCCTCTTCCAAAACAGGCAAGGCCGATCCAACGTGGATTTTTATTTGCTCTGCGGTTCTTTCTCCAATCAGGATATTGTGCTGGCGTTTCATGTAATTCACAATATCTGAGGTAAATTCATCTCCTGCTGTTCGGATGGACTGATCGCAAACGATTCCTGAGAGTGCAATTACCGCGATTTCAGTCGTTCCCCCGCCGATATCGATGATCATATTTCCAACAGGCTCCTCCACGTCTAATCCAATTCCGAGGGCTGCGGCCATAGGTTCATGGATCAGATAAGTTTCTTTTGAATCAACGTGATCAGCTGAATCAAAGACTGCTCTTTTCTCCACTTCGGTGATTCCTGAAGGGATACAGATCACCATTTTTAGGTGGGTAAAAAAGCGTCTTCTAACCCCCGTCATTCGGATAAGCCCTTCAATCATATTCTCTGCTGCCTGAAAATCAGCGATAACACCATCTTTTAATGGTCTGATGGTTTTAATACTCTCGTGGGTCTTCTCGTGCATTTGCATGGCCTTAGCGCCAACTGCAATGGTTTCCCCTGTTTTTCGATTAAGGGCAATGATAGAAGGCTGGTCCACGACTATTTTATCATCCTGGATGATAAGGGTATTGGCTGTTCCTAGATCAATGGCCAGTTCTTGGGTAAAAACATTAAAGAACTTCATTTATACTTTTAGTTTTCCCTCCTTACGCCAATAGGCAGAGGGCTATTTTTTTTGATCTTTCCCACTTCAGTCCCTATTCTTAATTTTTAGATGCTGAAGATAATGAATAAATTAAACTCGATACTGCAAAACAACGCATTTTTTCAAAAAATCTTTCCTATTCTCCTGAAAATCCTATCGCATATGCTCTAAAATATAAACATTCCTGAATTATATCTTTGTAAAACTTTGTATCTCTATAGTTACTGATCAATAAATCGTAATATTTATTGTAGGATAAGTCCGAATCTAGCGGAGTATAAGCCCTTCCTGGCATAAAAATCGGTATTCCTCTGTTCACATAGTTCTTTTGCAAGCAACGAGCCGCCATAAAAGCAGCTTTTGCGGCCAGCTCTCTGTCACGTTCATTGGCTTGATCTATGGCCAATTCAAAATATTGCAGGGCCCTGGACAAATCCTGAAATTCGAAATTGCCAAGTTCGCCCCAATAAGAACCGTATACGTAATTTCCGTTATTTGGGTACCAACTACTTCCACTGCGAAAATAATCAGCCGCTCGCCAGTCATACCCATAATAACTTATATTGTACAAAGCTACCCCCAAATCATAAAAACGGTAAGCTCCATTTTCAAAATCCGATCTTCCCTCGTATTCCAGTTGCAACAAACGTTGTACCAAAGAAAACTTATCAAAATTTGTCGTGTCGCGAGGGGCCGGGCAGTGAATACAATCTCCCATGCGTTCAAAAAAAGGATTGAAAGTTCCGAAAGCAGACCTTTCTGCGGAAGGAATTTCTCGAAAGGCTTCAGCTGCAGCTTCAAACTGAAACCGATTTAAATGATAGGTTCCTTTTATGTCATACAGATAAGATTTCAAGCTTCGGCCTTGTTCATCTTCTAACAGCAAACCTTCTAATTTTGAAGGATCCACCTCCTCTGCTGCTTTAATCAAATCTTCAATCAGATCGAGCTGTGGGTTGATAGCCAGCTCTTTAATATGATGGCGAGCTAAAAATGCCTTCCCGGGTCGCCCCGCCTTATCGTATAAACTGGCCATTTTATCGTGGAGCAAGTCCGGAAAATCAGGAGAAGCTTCGTATAAATTATTATATAAAATAATATCATAAGCTTTCTCTTCTACAGCTCTGCTCGCCTCCTCGAATGCTACAATTTCAAGTACCAACTCCCAAAGCTCTACTTGCTCTTTAAGTGCTTCACTTTTCAAATTGTTCTTTATCTTGGAAAAAGTTCGACTGGCAGCATAATAATCCCTTGACAACAACTCGATGTAACCATCGGCAACCTTCCACAAGTCGAGCTCCTCTACTTTTTGTTCATCAATTACTTTCCGTACAAAAGCATGTAAATCCAGCAGTATTTGTGGCGCCTTTTTACGGGGAATCTTAAAATACTTTTTATTATCAGCCCTATGATCATTGAACTCCAGGCCGAGCAGATCTTTTTCCAGCTTCAGCAACTCCCTTATAAGAAGAATCGGAAGGTTCTCATTTTCAGGATCCAGCCCATAAATACGCTCCATCTCGTAAACCGCCTTGCTGTAATCGGCTCTTGCCCGAATAGCGTACATTACAGCACGTTCTTCATTACTTACACATTTCAGGATACAGGCCTGCCATTCATCATCATTCTTTAGGTAAAAACTTCTCAGAGCAACTTCGCGCATATTGGGAGACCGCATAAAGATCCCGTTAAAAAGATAGGCCGCCTCCACTCTCTCTCCCAACCACCTGTGAGCACCTGCCTTTAGAGCCAACATCCAGTCATCAAGTATACTGGGTACTTTTCGGTCAATACGTGGAATCAGTTTATCATAAAGCACAATGACTCTCTTGTATTGCTTGGAATAATGGGTCAATCGAAGCACCTGAAAGGCATAACGCCTCTTTAAATAGTGAGATTCTGTTCTTTTGAAAAATCGCAACCCACGATCAATTAAATTATTGACCACAGCAGTATCCAGTTTATTTTTTTTCCAGCGATTACGAGGAGTAGTAGCAAAAGGCTCACATTGTTTCGCAAATATCAGATAGTCCACTACCTCCACACATCCTTCTCCCTCTAAGTGAATAGCAAATGAATTTTGCCGCAAACGAAAACTCAGAGGAATCGCATCTAAAGCTACAGCAGACCGAAGGGAGCGCAGTTGATTAATAGAGGCCTTGTAGATCACATACTCCAAATCATCTTTAGTAGGTATATCACAAAATCGTTCTCGCCACTCCTTCAGATTGGCATCTTTCCGGGATGGGACCTTTTCTTTTGCTTTTTCTCGAAAAGCTTTGCTAAACTCCAGCAACTGACCTCCAAACCCCTCTTCGATATTGATAATATCGGGTTTAATAAAGGTATATCCCTCAAACTTAAGTTCAATAGGCCCACAACCTTTTGACATTCGCGCAGGCAATAGGCCCAAAACAGCCGTGAAGCTAATGATGAACAGAAAACGAATCTGCCTGGGATCGAAGGGTTTCATAAGAGATTTTTTTTACAATATTGCTATCTAAATGATAATAAATTATTCGTGATTCCGGAAATTTAGAATGCTTAATTAATACCTCAGCAGACTCTTGCAATAAATCGGGACTTACCACTTCCAGTCGAATCGTGTCATTCACATACAAAAAATGCCCTCTTAAAATGGTTTCTTTTCGCACTCGAAAATAAAGCCCATCAGTGCTAATAAATTTGGAGGTATCGCTTAGTTCATTCACTTCAAGCTGATTCATTAATTTAATCAGCTTGCCATCTCTAAAAAGAACACCCCATGAAAATAGAGGCAGGGCAAGCTCCCATTTCAAAGGATAAGATGCCGAATTTTCGATATAATCCTTTCCAATCTTTGGGTCTAGTATAGAATTTTGAGTTCGAATATCGGAGATATTTCCCATATTGTAGAACATTAAAACGACGTAATCTGAAGGAGGTACACCTGTTTTTCGAAAGTGTTTCATTTGATGGAGTCGCAGCGTAACGCTGATAGTACAATCATTTGCCCAATCCCGTATTTTTTTTATTAGCCGGAAAAAAGCATAACGAGAGCCTTCAGTCCAATCACAATCCAGCTGGATCTCTTTTAATTTCCTCCCATCCGGATGCAATTCATTGATTTTAAAAAAAATATTTTTTGCCAGTGAATCTACCGCCTCCTCATTTAACACGCGCATACAACGATCAGTGATGAATACAACCGGAACGATGGTGCAGCCAGTGTCCGGCATTGATTTCCAATGAATAATACTTAAGGGAGCGGGTTCTCCAACTTCCAAATCCACATCAAAATAGCGCACAAATAATTTTTTTACTCCAAGTTCATTCAAAAAAGCATTTTCTAGCATAGAAGGTGAAAAAGATGCTTTCCAATGGTAAAAAGAAACGGCCATTTCTCTCTCAGTGGGATTTGAAGTGCAGGCTGCCAATAGCAATAATGCAAGAAAAACGGGAGAATACGTAAAAAGTAGTCCTTTGGTCCTGGTATAAAAGTTTTGTTTGTGAAGAGGTTCCCTTTTTAAGATTTTTCTACGAAAAATCTTAAAAAGGGAACCTCTGCCCGATAAAGAACGGCTATTGGGATCCCCAAACTTCAATTTAAGAATTACCGTAAAAAAGATATTTTTTTTCATACAGGGCATTCCAGGCGATTAAATAAGTCCTTCCTGCATCAAATCGTGCATGTGAACCATACCTATGTACTCATCATTACGCATAACAACCAGTTGAGAAATACTATGCTTTCGCATTAATTCAAATGCTTTTACAGCTAAAGCTCCTTCATTTATGCACTTAGGTTGCCTGCTCATTATGTCTGAAGCATTTAACTGATCAAAGGAAGCGTTGTTTTTCAGCATTCTTCGAAGGTCTCCATCCGTAATAATTCCGATGAGTTGATTGTTTTGATCAAGTACAGCAGTGGCTCCAAGGCGTTTCCCAGTCATTTCGACAATAATTTCGGAGATAGAGGCCTTCTCATTTACTTTGGGCGCATCATGCCTGGCCACCAGGTCAGCGACCCTTAGATAGAGTTTTTTCCCAAGGGCTCCACCGGGATGATACTGCGCAAAATCTTTTGGAGAAAACCCTTTCAATGCCAGGAGGGCTGTTGCCAGGGCATCACCAAGGACCATCTGGGCGGTGGTACTGGAGGTGGGCGCCAGATTATTAGGATCCGCTTCCTGGTCAACGGGGGTATGGAGCACAAAGTCAGCCTGCTTACCCAGGAAAGAATCGACATTAGCCACCATACCGATTAGTAAGTTACCTAAATTTTTTACCAGAGGAACAAGTACTTTAACTTCCGGGGTTTCCCCGCTTTTACTTAAGCACAGAACCAGATCATCAGGCGTAATCATGCCAAGATCACCATGTATGGCATCAGCGGCATGCATAAAAGCGGAAGAAGTACCGGTAGAGTTGAGTGTTGCAGTAATTTTTTGCCCTACCAGTGCACTCTTGCCAATACCTGTAACAATAAGTCTTCCCTTAGAGTCCGCGATTGCTTGAACACATCTAATGAATTCATTGTTAACACTCGCCGATAATAAAGACAAGGTATCTTTTTCTATTCTTATAGTGTCAAGGGCAGTTTTTGTGATAAGTTTTTCTCTATTCACGTTATATTTTGTTATTTTTGATTAGTTAAATTTTAATTCCTACCCCAAGACGATAAGAATAGGAAACCATTATTAAATAATCCGTTATATTTTCGTATATTGGTCTGTATAAGCCGTTATAATAAAAAAGGATAATTATTACAGCTTTTGCAAGTCTAAATAATTCGAATCGCCTTCACAAAAATAGCGGAAATTTCTACTCAAAGGTTTGTTTGTCATGATAGCGATGAAAGAAAATTTACATGAGGCATTAAAGCAGCACTTTGGTTTCGACAAATTCAAAGGGAACCAAGAGGCTATTATTAAAAGCGTACTGCAAGGAAAAGATACCTTTGTCATAATGCCAACGGGCGGAGGGAAATCCCTCTGTTACCAGCTTCCTGCGCTTATGCTGGGAGGTACAGCCATCATCATTTCTCCTCTGATTGCATTGATGAAAAATCAAGTCGACTCCATAAGAGGACATAGTCAAAATGATGAAGTTGCTCACTTTCTCAACTCTTCTTTGACGAAAGCTCAGATGAAAAAAGTTAAGGAAGATATCATCGACCAAAAAACGAAGCTGTTATTTATTGCTCCGGAAACGCTTACAAAAGATGAGAACATTGAGTTCTTCAAGCAAGTAAACCTGTCCTTCGTTGCTGTTGATGAGGCTCATTGCATCTCTGAGTGGGGGCACGATTTTCGCCCTGAATACAGGCGGATCCGCACAATGATCGATGCCATTAATAAGGACATCCCATTGATCGCGCTTACGGCCACTGCCACTCCTAAAGTAAGAACAGATATTGTCAAGAACCTGAACATGCAGTCCGAAAATGGCTTCATTGCTTCATTTAATCGCGACAACCTCTACTATGAAGTCCGCCCAAAAATTAAAAAAGAGCAGACGTTAAAAAGCATTATTCAAATCATAAAAGAGATGCCGAATCAATCGGGTATCATCTATGTTCAAAGTCGGAAATCTGCTGAAGACATTGCTAAAGCTCTCTTGGTCAACGACATTAAAGCAGCCCCATATCATGCCGGCCTGGATGCCAAAACCAGAAGCAAAACCCAAGATGACTTCCTAATGGAAGAAGTGGATGTTATCTGTGCAACCATTGCTTTCGGAATGGGCATCGATAAACCCGACGTGCGTTTTGTCATTCATTATGATATTCCAAAGAGTATCGAAAACTACTATCAAGAAACCGGTCGCGCAGGCAGAGATGGATTAGAAGGCCGATGTATCGCTTTTTATTCTTACAGTGACATTCAGCGCCTGGAAAAATTCCTTCGTGACAAATCCGTCTCAGAAAGAGAAATGGGCTCTCAGCTCATGCAGGAAGTCATTGCCTATGCAGAAACGACCTCCTGCAGACGTAAGTTTTTGCTCCACTATTTCGGGGAAGAATACGACGATTCGAACTGCAACAACATGTGCGATAATTGCCGATACCCCAAGGAAAAAGTCGAAGTGAAAGATGAGATGAAGGCTGGCCTGGAGGCTATTGTAGGCCTAGGCGAAAATTATCCGACCAAAACAATGGTAGACTTCATTATGGGCAAAGGCACCAAAGAAATGAAGGACTATAAGTTTGATGAGCTCCCTCTTTATGGGTATGGCAAGGAAAAATCACCAACTTTCTGGAACTCTATCTATCAACAAGCCCTCTTAAATAAACTGCTCTACAAAGACATAGAGAGCTACGGCTTGTTAAAGTTAACGCATAAAGGCAGGAAATACATCAAATCTCCACATTCTTTCAAAATCCCCATCAATCACAATTACGATACCGTTGCAGAACAAGTGAGCGACAATAGCGGCAAAACAGCTGTTCTTGACAAAACATTGATGGTTCTTCTCAAAGACCTTAGGCGTTCAATGGCCAAAAGGCTTAATATTCCTCCTTTTGTTATCTTTCAGGATCCTTCCCTCGCGGATATGTGTATTCAATATCCTATTAGCATGAAAGATCTTTCGAATATAACCGGAGTAGGTAGGGGAAAAGCGCAGCGCTATGGAAAATCATTTGTTGAACTGATCAAGCAATATGTTGAAGAAAATGAGATCGAACGTCCAACGGACTTTGTGATCAAACAAATTGCCAATAAATCGAAATCCAAGATCAGCATTATTCAGGCGATTGACCGTAAAATTCCACTTTACGACATTGCTTCTTCTATATCGCTTTCCATGGAAGAACTATTGGAAGAACTTGACGCCATTGTCAATTCGGGCACCAAGGTGAACATAGATTACTATCTCGAAGAATCTCTTGATGAAAATGCAAGAGAAGATATTTACGATTATTTTATGGACGCAGAATCAGACTCTATTTCTGAAGCCTATAAAGAACTTCAGGAAGATGATATTACTATGGAGGAGATCCAATTGGTACGCATCAAGTTTTTGTCGGAAATGGGGAACTAATTCTGAAATTTGAATTGTAGAGAAATAAAAACCCATGGTTGCGATCGCAACCATGGGTTTTTATTTCTTTGCAATTCAGCAGGATGCTTACTGCCCTCCAAGTATTAATGGTAAGCCACTGTCTCCTGCTCCGACAATAACTGTTTTTGCATTACTAGAATTTGAAAGTTTTACCGTTGCTTCAATACCTTTATCTCTAAGGATCTTATCTGTTAAACTTGCACTAATAATACGGTTTGCTTCCGCTTTACCTTCGGCTTCAATAATTTTACGCTCTGCTTCTTTGCGTTCCTGATCCAGAAGGTAGACGTATTTTTCCGCTTTTTGTTCCGCTTCAATTTTTTCCTCAATGGCGTTACGCACTTTTTCCGGCAATTCGATATCGCGAATCAAGGTTGCGGTTAATTCAACAAAGTTTTTCTTTAGATTAGCCTCTAAGTCTGTTTGAATCAACTTCTGTACCTCATCTCGGCGCGTAGAATAGAGCTCTTCAGGCGTAAACTGGCCTATGATTTTTCTTACTGAAGAACGCACTTCCGGACTTACCAGAATTTCTACATACTTTTGCCCAAAGTTCTCATGCAAATCACCAATTTTGGATACGATAGGCCTAACCCGAATGGTAACATCCATATCAATATTCAAACCATTACTGGATAGTACTGTCATAGCTTCTTCAATAGTCAGGTTCCGAATTTTATATCTATACAACGTATTCCAAGGTGCAATAAAATGAAATCCAGGCCGGTAGATATGCTCTTTATCTAAACCCCCTCCAAAACGGCGAAAAAGCACTCCCCGTTCTTGCTGTGCAAGTGTTTGGAAAGGACTACTGCCCGAAAAAGATAGGGAGATTAAGATAAAAAAGGCTAGAAATCCGATAATTGCCCAACTTATTAACTTCGTTTGTTTCATTATTTTTTTAATTTTTTAAACTTTAAATTTGCTTACTTTGAATTCCTTACCCATGTAAACAAGCATTTGCTTCATAAAGGTTACTTAATTTAACAGTTTCTTAATAAATATACCCCTTTTTTCTATGAATTCTTGGAATTATAGGATAAGCACAAACTTTTATTACGGTAAACGGTCAACGGAGAACGGTTAACGAGTAGTTTCCCGTTAACCGTTAACCGTTCCCCGTTAACCGTTTACCGCTAGTAGTTTCCCGTGAGAACCATTCCAAGCGGATCTCTCCCTAACAATTTTGAGAATGCAGCATATTTCTCCGGCCAGGCCTTTTTCATGCGTTCCGGGAAAGTCAAAAACAGGACTGTTGCGACTTGAAAAGGATCTGCTTCGGGCAAGCCCATATATTCCAGGATGTATTCTTGAGTGTAAGGCCCCACAGCTTCGATCATCGGCCAGGAATCAGCTCCGATGCCTATGTCTGAAGCCGCCGGATGCTCTTCGCGGTATACTCCTGCCCATGCATAAAGGCCAATATTAAAAAACTTATCCGGCTGAAGGGTTCCGGACATCAGATGCTCCGCGGAAAAGATTAACACTCCGTCTTCTGCAAACAGCTCAACAGCATGTAAGGGTTCATAACGAGGAGTTGGAAAAGGATGAGGGTACACCACGATTTTCTCATAACTGTTCAATAAATAATCTTCCTTTCCGAAAGTCAGCATTACAGCATTGAACGCAATTATCGCTTTGACATCTTCAGGGACAGCATCTCCGACCATGGCTTTAAAATCTTTGGCGATCATAAATAAAGCCAGGCGTTTGTGAAAGAGTTTTTTCTCATTTAAAAATAAGCGCTGATAAAAAGGGATATACTTATCCATGATATGAATTACCGGCAAATCCAGTTTTGGGGGGCGCCTTTGGTACCACCACCAATCAATTTGAGGGCTGAAGATATAAATGGCTGCCGATACCATAACGAACGGCACCATATACATGCCATAGCTAGAGTCAAACTCCCATGCTAAATACAAAAATACCAATGCAGCCAGCACAAAGGGAATCAATAGAATTCTCGAAAGCATATTTTTTTAAATTAATTTTTAAACTTTCTTGTACTTTTTACAAAAACAACATACCTTTGCAACCGCTTTGAAACTAAAGCAACAACCAATGGAGGTGCGGTAGCTCAGTTGGTAGAGCAAAGGACTGAAAATCCTTGTGTCGGCGGTTCGATTCCGTCCCGCACCACTTCCAAACTTAAAGGTACATAGTTTTGTTAACTATGTACCTTTTTTTATATTTAGTAAGATGACTCAGCAGCAATGCGCGCTTTGGAAATCCAAAACTAAATCACGCCGCCTCGCGGCGATATTTTCTTTGAGTGGTGCCGAAAGGGCCATTTTGCTTTACAAAATGGCCCTTTCGGCACCACTCAAAAAAGAAGTTTCGCGCCGTAGGCGCGTTTATTCTCCAAAGCGAGAATCGCTGATGGCTCAAAAATCAAAAGAGCATCATCTTACTGTAGACCTTTAATCATCAAAGTTATGTTTTTTTACGCTTATCTCGATACTCCAATGGGATTATTGGAAATCATGTGCAGTGAGAAAGGACTGCGTTCTGTGAAAAAAGTGGAAAAACAAGAGAATGGCCGCTCGAAAAACGAGCTGGCAGAAAAAACCAAGCAGCAACTATTAGAATACTTTGATGGCAAAAGAGAGAATTTTGATGTACCTTTGGACTGGACGGGGGCATCTGCGTTTTACCGAAAGGTTTGGGAACAACTCCTCCGGATTCCTTACGGCCACACCACCACCTACAAGCGCATAGCGGAAACACTGGGCGATAAAAATGCCGTACGGGCAGTTGGCCTGGCAAACCGCAACAACCCTATAGCCGTTATAGTACCATGTCATCGCGTTGTAGCTAAAAATGGAGATTTGCAGGGCTACTTCTATGGCCTCGATACCAAAAGAATGCTGCTCGAACTGGAAAATCCGCTTAGCTTCGCGAGACAGGGAGAACTTTTTTAAATAAAAAAAAACGGTTACGTATGAATAAGAACATGGCTTTTTTCCTGGGAACAATATTCGCTATTTTAGTCGTTCTGTTAGTGATTGCAATGGTCACTAAGCAATGGCAGGTTCTTTTTATCCTTGTCGCAGCAGTACCTATAATAATTGTTGCCCAAACCATTGGAATCCTTCAACACTCAGACCCTAAAGCCGATGAAAAAACATTTGACGATTGGTATGATAAGAAATAAAAAAAGCAGCAGGCGCGCCTGCTGCTTTTTTTATTTCTTATCATGCGAAAGTGACTAAAGGGTGTGTTTCATTTTGTCGCTATTCCAAAGAAAACACTTTCTCAGGAACAGCGACAAAATGAAATACACCCGTGATTAAAGGCCTGCTTCTTTTTTAAAGAAGCTTGCAAATTCCTCAATACTCATAGCTCCTATATCGCCTTCACCCTGACGACGGACGGATACGGTTTTGGCTTCCTGTTCATTATCTCCAATAATGAGCATGAAAGGAATGCGCTTAAGTTCTGTCTCGCGGATTTTTTTACCGATGGTCTCATTACGATCATCTACAAAACCGCGAATATCCTCGGCAGCAAGGGCCGTTTCTACCTCTTTCGCATATTCTACCTGCTTCTCGCCAATAGGCAAGATGGCAAACTGATCAGGGGTTAGCCAAAGCGGGAATTTACCGGCACAGTGCTCCGTAAGTACGCCAATGAAACGCTCCATAGACCCAAAAGGAGCCCGGTGGATCATCACTGGGCGGTGTGGCTGATTATCGGCCCCGGTATATTCTAATTCGAAGCGCTCCGGTAAGTTGTAATCCACCTGGATGGTTCCCAATTGCCAGGAGCGACCAAGGGCATCCTTCACCATGAAATCCAGTTTAGGACCATAGAAAGCGGCTTCGCCGTAAGCGGTAACCGTTCTTAGGTTTACTTCCTGGGTAGCTTCAATAATGGCGCGTTCGGCTTTTTCCCAATTCTCATTAGAACCGATGTACTTCTCCGGATTATCCGGATCGCGAAGTGAAATTTGAGCGGTATAATCCTCGAATCCTAAGCGATCAAGCACATGAGTAGTCAAATCAAGGACATTCAGAAACTCTCCTTTTACCTGATCCGGCGTACAAAAAATATGCGCATCATCTTGTGTAAA
Source organism: uncultured Saprospiraceae bacterium (assembly GCA_964537285.1). Lineage (GTDB taxonomy): Bacteria > Bacteroidota > Bacteroidia > Chitinophagales > Saprospiraceae > CAZHZT01. The sequence goes on from CAZHZT010000012.1 coordinate 54,288, forward strand.
ACCACGCACACGGGTTAGCCCGTGGAGCTCTCCGCTTTGTTCGTAGCGATAAACCGTGCCAAACTCCGCGATACGAATAGGCAGATCGCGGTAAGAATGCGGTTTATTGCCAAAGATTTCGCAATGGTGTGGGCAATTCATTGGTTTGAGCAAGAACTCCTCCCCTTCTTTTGGCGTGTTGATAGGCTGGAAGCTATCCTCACCATATTTGGCATAGTGGCCTGAAGTTACGTAAAGATCCTTTTTACCCAGATGAGGAGTAATAACGGGTTGATAACCACGCTTAATTTGTTCTTTTTTAAGAAAATCCTCCAATCTTGTGCGCAGGGCTGTTCCTTTCGGCAACCAGATGGGCAATCCTGCTCCTACCCTTTCAGAGAACATGAATAATTCGAGTTCCGCGCCCAATTTACGGTGATCGCGTTTTTTAGCTTCTTCCAGTAATTCGAGGTATTCGGTGAGTTCTTTCTTTTTAGGAAAGGTAATGCCATAGAGACGAGTAAGCTGTTTGCGCGTTTCATCGCCTCTCCAATAAGCACCGGCTACCTTCATCAATTTCACGGCTTTGATTTTGCCGGTATCCGGAATATGCGGCCCTTTACAAAGATCAACGAAACTCCCTTGCTTGTAGAAGGTGATCTTCCCATCTTCCAAATCCCGGATCAGCTCAATTTTATATTCGTCGCCTTTTTCATTAAAATAATTCAACGCATCTTCCTTGGCCACTTCGGTACGCACATATTCATTTTTCTCCTTAGCCAATTCCTGCATTTTCTTTTCAATCTTGCCAAAATCCTTTTCACTGATCACATGATCACCCGGATCAACATCGTAGTAGAAGCCATTTTCGATAGCCGGGCCAATACCAAATTTGGTCCCCGGATAAAGAGCTTCCAATGCCTCAGCCATTAGGTGTGCAGACGAATGCCAGAAGGTCGCTTTTCCATCATCATCATTCCAGGTGAGCAAGGCAATTTCGGCATCCTGATGTATAGGCCGGTTGGCATCCCAGACTTCGCCGTTGATCTTGGCAGAGAGTACGTTTCGGGCAAGGCCTTCACTGATCGATTTGGCAATCTCCATGGCCGTTGTCCCATCTTCATATTGACGGACTTTACCGTCGGGGAATGTTATGTTGATCATTTTTTAGCGTGCGTTAGTAGTTTTGTATTATGGCTAATTTAAGGATGCAAAGTTAGTTTTTTTATGTATTTTTATGGAAATACATGGTGAAAAATGAATAAAGAATATATTGTTCAGTTGCTTAAGCAAAAGAAAAACCTGTTAAAAGAGAGGTTTAACATCATTCAGTTAGGGCTATTCGGGAGTTATTCTACTGGAAACCACCATCCAGACAGTGACATTGATATTGTATTTGAGGTAGCACCTGGAAAATATCTTGGTCTCAAAGAAATGGATGAATTGGAAAAGTTTATAAAAAATCTTATCTCTGTAAACAAAGTAGACTTAGTAAATAAGAAGTACATGAATCCGATTATTGAAAAAAATATGCAAAAAAGTGTAATATATGTATGAGGAGAAAAATCTTGTTTACATATTGACCATGCTTGAGGCAATTGAAAAGATTTTGGTTCTACATGATTTCATTTAGTAGATGTTTTAAGAACAAAAGCTGACTGTTAGATCTGCCTGATCGTAGCCCCATGTCCTCTCGGGGAAAAGATTATTCTGCCTCATTGCTTCCGTGTAGCGGCAGCATCAATGTCGTCAACTTAAGCGCTTTATAGCCCGGCACTTAAGTGCCGAGGAAATATTCGTCAGATTGGGCTTTAGCCCTTCTATTATTAATGGGCTAAAGCCCCGATAAATCTTAATACTACACCTGGCGCTAAAGCGCCAGGCAAGGAGAAAGCTTAAGTTGACGACACTGAGTGGTAGCCTACAAAACAAGAGCAATAACCTATAATGTGCTTCCGCTACGCGGAAGTTGATCCCTATATCTTATAACCCTGGGAGAACCCAGGGCTACGATCAGACAGGCCTAACGGCCAGCTTTAAGGGCTTCCTAAATCAATTTTGACCAAATCAAATCATCCAGAGCCAATATTTTTATTTACTAGACTTTATTCTTTTTTAAAGACTTCTCCTACTTTTTCTGTTAAATCCTCTACTAAACTAGGCTCCTTCTCAGGGATGTGAGGCAAGGAATTGGTTTCCTCCCCATTCACCAACAAACTAAGCCAAATGCGCTTTTGGCCGGGCGCGGGAGCAAGTACATCTCCACCTACATGGAAAGTAGCGTATAACTCTGTGCAGATCTGCAATTCCGCTTCGACGGGGGTGTGGTTGACCGCCAATTCCATATTTTCCTTATCTGTTTCATTTTTAATAATCCCCGTTCCAAAAACGGTAACGATAAAGCCATCACCATCTTCAGAAACCAGCGAATACATAAGGCGTCTTTCTTTTTGAGTAACGTCCCCGTCGGCATAAACCTGAATGAGATGCATGGTGCGCTCCATGGCCTGGCTGATGCGGCCAATTGTTTGGCGGAGATCAAAATCGGTGAGCTTGCCTTCGGAGACATATTGGCTTTGAATGTAAGTGCTGTTGAGATTTAGTTCCCAGACAAAACTGGTGAAAGCCGTTTGCACCTGGACCAAATCAGCCATTGCGCGCTGTATACGTTCGAGAGGATCTTTTAAAAATTGCGTGATAATGGCTGCCAGTCCACCCAAGCCCGTCAATGCTCCCGTAACACGCCCACCCAGCTCATCGCTAATGATGGAAATAGAGACGCCCCCAAGAATGAGAATCACACCTATAGCAAAAGTAGCTGTGTTCAGAGATTGCAATAAGCGCATGGTTTTTTTGGCATTATCTACGGCTTCGTTCAACAAGATAGAGGCCTCTTCACTTCTCGCTTTTGAAGGTTTCAAGTAATACTCTGAGAGTAGTTCCTGCCGTGCATCCCGCTCCCGCTCCTCCCCGGTCACGGTTCGCACTAAGGCATCCACGGCTACCCTACCGCCGATATTGCCGAGTATTTTCACCAGGTTCTCGCGAATATCTACGTTTTCCTCCAGAGGTAAGCGCTTGCTAAGCGGTTCGATGGCCAGGCGTTCGAGTTGTTTTTTTATCTCTTCGTAGGCTTCCCGATTATCCTCGAAGTACCAATCATCACTCATTTCACTGAGGATTTCGGTGATCCATTTTTGAACGGCGATATCGCGCTCTTCCAGTTCATCTTTTTGCAATTGGGACAGGATGGAGTCCGCCAATTCAAAGACGACCTCTGGTTTAAGTTCCCCATCGGATTTGCGCATATTTTCCTCCTGAATACCGATTAAGTCACCGTAGACTTTAGATCGTTCCCGTTGTGCATAACACCATTTGTAGAGCGATTCGATGGTGTGCTGGTTGTACTCATCTTTGGTGAGTTTACCGTCGTGAAAAACTCGTTGAATAACCGGGTCCTCCTGATCTTCCAACACTTGAAGTCTCACGTGTTTTTTAACATCTTCATTTTTGGCGATATCCTGCCGGTTATTCAATAAATTGATCAAGGCGGAGACAGCAGCTGAGTTTTGCCGCGCTTTTTGAGCCGCCCGATCCACCATAGGACCGTACTGATTGCTGGCTACCCAGAGAATGCATTGCTGTAGTATAGTCTTTAAAGCGGCCTCACTACCGAATTCCACTGCATTCGCCATCATTTCACTGGCCTGCTCTTCATTTTGCCCGACGGCTTTGATCAGATCATCCAATTGTTGTTTGATCGCCGCAGATTTCCGTTTCAGGAATTTACTGGCTTCTGTTCGATAGGGTTCATTCCCATATTGAACTACGGCCAGCAAAACCGGGAGCAAATCTTTGTGATTTGGGCGGCTCTGGCTATCCCAGGTAGCTTCCAGCAAGCGAGGAATTTGAAGTAAAAACTTGCCTTTTTCTTTTGGAGTGAACGATATATTCTCTAACAATAAAAGAATGATCCTTTCTTTATAAACGCGTCGGATGAGCTTAAAAGTTTCTACACCGGCCTGCGGCTCTTTACTGTTCTCCATATAACGGAGATATTTGAAAAGGCCATCCTCATGCGGCTCCAGAAACTTAGCCGCATTTTCCCGAACCATCATTTCATCATGCTTGAGCGATTTAAGCAGATTCCGCAGGATGTTATGTTGATTCGTTTTACTAGTATTCCACCGATCTTCCAGATCATCAAAAAAAAGCATCAGCTTGCCGCGCTCCCCTGAAGGCGGGCTATCCGGCTCAAGCAAATAAGCAAAAGCATCATCGGCAGTAAGAATGGTAGTGATGGTTTCCAGGCACTTCTGCATGCCTGTCCGGGTACCAGACTCCGGTAAAAACCGAAATAAAGCTTCGTACAATTGCTTCCGAACGCTGGATTCTGAAGGGATTTGCTCATTGTATTCCAGCAAGAACTCAAAAGCCTCCTTGTATTTATGAGGATGCGCTTCAAATTCCGTATCGAATCGCTCCAATCGATAGCTGAGCAAGCGATAGGTTGTCAGTTTATGATTGTTGCGGTATAATCTCGATTTAAAATAAGCCTCTCTATCCTCCTGAAAGCCCCCCCAGATTTCTTTATTGTATAAAAAATAAGCCTTCCAGTAATCACTGAGGTTGCAATTGAAGAAGCGCTCGATGCGGTCTTCGTCATCGTGATTGATGCGAATCAATGTTTGCAAAAGCGCATCCAGCACAAACTTTTTCTGCTTCCACACCAAGGGGATGCTTTCATCCCCGCTCGCCTCCCAGAACTCCGACCAGCTCCCCTGGCCGAATTCACCTGCCACAAACCAAAGGGCATTGACCGCGCTTTCCCAGTCCGGATCGGGGGTGAAGCCTATTTCTTGCAAATGATACAGCAAAGTAGCTCCCTCTTTAAGGATGGCCCAATCCTTAGGCTCCGCCGGTTCATTTTTGGAGACGGTCTTGAGCATTTCCAGCACTTCTTCTACCAAATCGTTGTTATCCCCCTCAAAATCCCTCATGAGTTGCTCAAACAATTGGGGCTCGGGTGCTTCGTAAAAGCTGGCGTTCTTGCCGATGGAGTTCTCGGCAGAGATGAGAAGTTTTTTCCAGATGGGGTGGTCGATGAGGGTGGTGGCGTTGCTCATAGTTGGTGGCTTTTGAAATTTAATTTTGGGTAAGATAAGGAGAATGTGGAAAAAGAGAAAGGGGGACGTTGGGATTAGAACTGGTTTCCTGCTTTTTCGTTGCAAAAAGAAGATTGACCCAACCCCAAAATGCCCGTACTACCCCCCCCACCGCCTCCGGCGGTGGCGTGCTTCTCAAAATACCCCAAAAAAAACCAAAGGGTAAAAGGGTAAAAGGGCAGAGGTTAAAAACCCTGGACGAAACGGAACCCGAAATTGTAGTACCTGTTATAGGAATCGCTATCGTTGCGAATGGACGAACGACAATAGTAAATGACGTTGATCCAGGAGCCGCCACGCAAAACGCGCGTACGTCCTTTCTCGGGTCCTCGGTAATCCATTTTTTTATCGGTTTCCAAGCTGGTCTCCGGATAAGCTCCATACCAATCCCAGCACCATTCCCACACATTGCCGCTCATATCATATAAGCCAAGTTCATTGGCTTGTTTAAGCCCAACGGCATTCGTTCGATCAGCATTATCTCTATACCAGCCCACCAATTCCAGCGAATCACTGCCACTATACACATATTTTTGCTTATATGCGCCCCCTTTGGCAGCATATTCCCATTCTGCTTCCGTAGGAAGACGGAAACCACTGGCAGACCAGTCAACCGTCCATTTCAAACCATTTAATTCGAATAAATAATTGGTATCCTGATAGATCGAATCCTTCAAAATGGTATAAACCGGTTTCAATTCCAACTGAGTGCTTACCCAATTGGCATATTCAATCGCATCATACCAGCGCACATAAATCACCGGATTATTTCCAGGGTCAATCCAGATAGATTTCGTAAATTTTCCAATATCCTTACCAACGGTTTTACAGTACAAGGCAAACTGCCAAACCGTCGTTTCTGTCCTTGCCATTTTAAAATCGCTTACACCTGCTTCGTGCAGTGTTTCGTTTCTCTGACAATTCTTATCTATCTTAGAATCGCAGCCCATCAGAAACGTGCCTCTCTTTATGGGCAGCATCTCCGGGTAGTAGCGAATCATAAGCGAATCGAAGGCAGTTGGGCTGTAGGCTTTCATGGCTTTTCTGAAGTGGTTTCGGGCGGCTATCGTGTCACCAGGTATTCTTTGGGTGGCTGCCGCCAAGCCTTTATCTTGCGTGTAAGTCGCAACAGCATCTAACAATTGGGAGGCTCTGCTGATGTCGCCGGTTTCGCTGTGCCAGAAGAGGATTTCAAAATAATCGGCGGCTACTTCTTCTTTTAAGGCATTCAATTGAGCCACGGCTTTTATAATCTTCAGGGCTTCTTCATAGCGGAGGTTGAGTACTTCGCGTTGGGCATTTCCCAGCAGCAGGCGTACTACATTGGCATTGGCTGCTTGCATCTGGGCCAGGGCTTTATCGGCATCGCGCTTCAGCTGGCTTATCTCCGCGAAGGCTTCCAATATTTTCTTACGCGCCTCGTCGGAGCGGTCCATGCAGTGAAACATGGCCACGCTGTAGGCGTTGATGGCGTTTTCGTATTTGTCGTCGGTATTGAGTCGCATGAGGCTGTCGCCTTTTTGGATGTAGCGTTGGTAGTACAGGCAGTCGTGTTGGGCGGAGAGGAATAGTGATGTGGATAGAAGGATGGTGGTTATGGCGACGAAGGCTTTAGCCTTCGCCGAACATGCTTTAGCCTTCGCCGAACATGCTTTAGCCTTCGCCGAACGTGCTTTAGCCTTCGCCGAACGTGTGGACATGATTGTTGATCCGACGAAGGCTTCAGCCTTCGCCGAACGTGCTTCAGCCTTCGCCGAACGTGCTTCAGCCTTCGCCGAACGTGCTTTAGACTTCGCCGAACGTGCTTTAGACTTTGCTGAACGTGCTTTAGACTTCGCCGAACTGGTAAGATGATGCATTTTTATTTTTTTTCTTTCAATAAATAACTATTTTTACTCAACAAAAGCAAACCCATTTTCTATTAAAAAAACCAAACACATGCAAAATGCATCCCCTGTATTCCTTTTTGCCTTCGCTAATGATGCACAAGACCGCCTTCAACTGGATGACGAATGGCGGGCCTTGGAAAAGGCCTTGCAACATGCTAATGATGCTGGCAGGCTGACCTTTAATCTCACACCGAGCGCAAATAAAGAAGATATTTTTGAAAAATTCAATCGATTTCATGATCGGGTGGCCTTGTTTCATTATGGCGGCCATTCCGGGCCGGATAGCCTGGCATTGGTCGATGAAGACTTTCAGGGGCAAAGCCTGGCTACGGTGATCGGGCAGGAGAAGAACTTAAAATTGGTCTTCCTTAACGGCTGCTCTAATGCCGGACAGGTGGAGGAGCTGTTTGAAAAAGGTGTGCCGGCCGTTATTGCTACTACGGAGCCCATTAATGATGTGCGGGCAGTTAAACTGGCGAAGCAGTTTTATACCGCCCTGGCAGCCGGAAGAACCATTAAAGAGGCTTTTGAAATGGCTTCGGCTTTTGTAAATAATAATGAACAAGAAGTGCTCGTGGAATATCGTACCCTTGTGATGGTGGGAGCGGAGAAAAAAGCTTTTGAATGGGGATTGTACGTAAATGATCCCTCAGTATTGAAATGGAGCATCCCGGAGGTGAAGCAAGGGGAGCAGCCGGGAGGAAGCAGCAAAATCTTCAACCAGACGGCGGAGAAGATCTAAAATATTGAAAAAATCGATAAAGCAGATTTTTCCTGATATGGCCAACGATACCCCAACCTCCGGAAATAAAATCGTGATCCAGGATCTGAGCAAGGAGACCATCACGATCAGTGTAAATGGTGAAATACGGGAGATCCGGAACCAATTGGAAGAGCTTAAGGTTTTGCTCGGCGAAATGGGCTCGCAGAAAGTGCAATATGCTGAGAAAATTTACAATATAGAGCATATCAATGAGGCCAATTTTGGCTTTATGACCGGCAAAAAGGCTTTTAATGAGGTGCTTACCCGCCAGCTTATTGAAACCATTAAGCCAACTTGTCGCCCGGCACAACGATTTTTGGAAATCGTGGGCCAAAAAAAAATAGTTGACTGGGAACGGAATAAGAGCATCAGCGATAAAGCTAAGGAGATCATTGCATACAGCTTCGTAGGAGTCATCGGGATTCAATTGAGCAAGTTGGTAGCTATTGGCAAAGAAGACTTCTCGGAGGCCAAGCAGCGCAAATACATCGAAAAGTGCTTGCATATCGCCAAGCGTAGCCTGGATCTGGTGATCTTTGCTTTGCTGTCGGAACTGTGGGATGCCCAGAAAAAGCAGTTTCGGGAGCTTTCTGAGGCTCATCAGGATGCCATTGCCCAGCGCTTTGATACGGCTTTTGAGCCTTCGCTGAAGGAGCAATTTCAACTGCTACTAGTGCTTTTTGATCTTTTTTCTACTGTAAAACCGGCATTAAAATTTCCGTTCAAGGAACTTGGCGCGGAGGAATTTGCGCAGCAAATGCAGGAAGGAAGCGCTCTTAGAGTATGTATTCAAAAGCTTCAGGAGCTCAACGAAAAACTCGACAAGGCCCGGTACGATCTCCTTGATTGCTTCGAGGCCGAAAATCAACCGGTCGAGTTTTTTAAGCCCTTTTATTTCCTGGTGAATTACCGGATGGCCTCCATCAAGCATATTGGCTACCGCCAGATTCGATACAATGATCCGCATTATTTGCATCGCTACGCTGCCCTTGGCATCGATAACAAAGCCAATGTCAATGCGGAAAAGATCAATTACACGCCCCGGGCGGTGCATACGGATGCGGTGCTCCTGTATCAAGGCGATGCCTACGACAACTACATCAACCTCTTCCCCTTTGTGATTGATTATAATGCCCTTACCTTTGAGCAGGGCGCTAAAATATGTTTCTATCGCTCCCAGGATATCACTGATGGCTTTCTCGAATACTTGTTTCTGGCAGACAACAGCACTGAGCATATCGAAAAAAAGGGCATCCTCAAGCCGGATACGGACTTTAACGAACTGATGAAAAGCACTGAGCGTCGCAAGCTCCTCAACCTCGACAGCGTGGTGGAGCAATTTCATGAAGCACGCCGCTGCATTCTGGGCGATGTACTGGATTTCGAAGACTTATAACCGCCGGGAAAACCATGAAAAAAAGATACCCATTCAAATTTCCGGATGCCTATACCCTCGAAGATACCGACATCTTCTTCGGCCGAAAAGAGGAAATCGACAGCTTGTACAACATGGTTTTTCAGGCGGATTTGCTGTTGGTCTATGGCGCTTCCGGCACCGGAAAAACCAGCCTGATTCAATGTGGGCTGGCGGGCAAATTCCAGTCGCATGATTGGTATCCGCTGTGGATTCGGAGAGGTAAAAACCTCAACAGGTCCATAGATCGTATACTGGAAGAGTATGCCGTTTCAGAGCAGGAAGAGAAGGAAAATCTCGATTGGCTGGATGAGGATTTCACCGTAGAAAGCACCACTCAGGATGTTGTGGAATCAAGCTCCTCTCCGCTTGTCCGGCAATTCCGGGCCATGTATCGGGAGCATTTCAAGCCTATTTATCTGATCTTTGATCAGTTTGAAGAGCTTTACACGCTTGGAAATAAACAGGAACAGCGTGAATTCATAGAAACGGTAAAAGAAATATTAAAACTCGAACAGCCGATAAAAATCATTCTTTCCATTCGTGAAGAGTACCTGGGCTATTTGTATGAATTTGAAAAAGAAGTGCCCGAGTTGCTCCGCAAAAAATTGCGCGTAGAACCCATGAACCTGGACAAGGTAAAGGCAGTGATAAAAGGTGTTGACAAACTGAAGCAAAGTAATGTCCATTTGAAAAAAGGCCAGGAAGACGCCTTTTCCGAAGAAGTGTTTTCCAAAATCCGGGGCGAAGAAAAAACCCTTAACATTCAGCTCCCCTATCTGCAAGTGTTCCTCGACAAACTCTACATGCAGCTTACCAAGGATCAAGAACGCCAGTCAGAAGCGTTCTTCACCGTGGAATCGCTGCATGATATGGGCAATATTGGAGATGTGCTACGCGATTTTCTGGACGAACAGGTAAAATCCATACGAAACAAGCTCGCGCCCTCACATAGTAATCAACTCAAGGAAGAAACGATTTGGAGCATCCTTTCGCCCTTTGCGACGCTGGAAGGAACGAAAGCACCTACTACCCTTCCGACACTCCAAGAACAACTAAAGCCCGTTTTTCAAAATCAAAAACCCGCCCTAAACAATCCAAATACTTTAATAAAAGAAACCGTAGAGTCCTTCGTCAACAGCCGGATACTGCGCTATTCCGAAGAGGAGGAGCTTTACGAATTGGCGCATGACTCGCTGGCCAAACGCATTGCAGAGAAGCGCAGCGATGAAGAAATTGCCTTGCTGGAAATTCGCCGCCTGGTAAAAAGCCAGGCTTCGCTTAAAGACGAAGCCCGGGAGTTTTTCAGCGAGAAGCAGCTCAATGTCATTGAGCCTTACCGGGAAAAGCTGGAGCTGTCTACTAAGGAAAAAGCCTTGATCGAAGAGAGTTATCGGCAGGTGGAGACGGAAAAGCGCAAAAACAGGCGGCGGCGGCAGTTGTTGTTTGGCGGCATGGCTTTCGCTTTGGTGATTTTGTCCTTACTGAGCCTTTGGGCGCTACAACAACAAAAGATTGCAGTAGAAGCTCAAACGCAGGCCGTGGAGGCCCAAAATGCCGCTGAGGAAAAATTAATCGAAGCATACCAGGCCGATATTAATCGACATGAAGGCGAAATCAGGGCCTCTGACCGCAACCTGAATTTATTCGAAAAATTCAAAGCGGATGATGATGTGATCGATTTGGAGCAACGCAAAATCGATAGCCTCCGGCTACGGATTAAAAGGTTGAAGGGGCAGATTGATAGGTTGAAAATAGAGAAATAGCTTAAGTAGTTCACAATCCCTTCACTGCCTTGGCATCCAAAGGCCTTTCAATCTCCACCTCAATCATCATAGTCCTCCAATCCGGGCGATCTACCACCTCCCGATCCACAACCACCAAGCTTCGTTTTTCCTCCAATTCATCCAGAGGGAGGCCTTCCTGATTAAAGCCATCTGTACTGAACTCCTCTGTACAAATGAATAGCTTTAAATACTCCCGGATACGGGTAATACCCCATTGATGGTAGGCATCGTCCATACTCAGCGGGATGGTCCTGTAAGCCGTTTGGCCGGAGCGATCTAAAGCCCAGGCTTCCTGATCAGGCTCAAGGCAAATAGCCGGCATCAAAGTATTATTGATTGTATAATCAGCTCCGAAGAAGACCATGCTGAAACATAATGGCCTATGGCCGGTATTCGTAATTTTTAGCTGAAATGCCGGCAGGCACCATTCGGCCCCATGTTGCTTATAGTTAAAAAGAGCAGGCTGTCGCCAATCCAATGCTTCGATTGAAGCATCATCATCGTAATTACAGGCTTCGATTACGCTAAAAAGTTCCAATCGAAGCTCATTCGCTCCAATCGTAGTGTTCGGATTATCGGACTTAAGATGTGTATTCCAGCGGTTCATGAATTCCAATCGCTTGAAAAATTCATTGGCCGCCAACATGGAGTAGCCTTTGATTTTTTTAAAAACGGCTCTTATCTTATTTAAAGAATCCTGTTGACCTCCTGCATCGAAAACGGGTTCATCCAAACGAGTAAGAAAAAAATGATCGTACTTGGCATGAATAAGATATTCCGCTTCGGTTGGGCTATCTGCCACTTTAAAGCTCTTTCCTGAACTCTTTTGCAATTGCTGTCGCAATATAGCTTCTCCCTCTTCATCATTTGCCTCCGCAAAAGCCAATGGCACAGCAGCTCCAGGCATTTTCGTAATGATAGCCCGGTAGACTTGACCTTTGTCCCAATCTGCTTTCAAATTTACTATGGAATAATGGGCATGCACCTTGCTTAGACGAACTTCCTCTTTCGTATCCAAAAATTCAAGGACAGTATCACTTGCCTCGATTCCATGCAAAACACCTGCATTTAACGTCCAGACTTCCTCCCCCTCATTAAAACTCACCAGGTAAACCGGTACATTCTCCGGAGAATGCGTATCGGAAAAAAAGAAAAGGTTTTTATCTTCCGAATGGGTACTTTCTAATTGTGGAGATTGATCACTCACCAGATTTCCCACTTGCAATCGCACTCTATTCATCAACTCGCTATAACTGATTTGATGCCGGCTTTTGGCCAGTACGTTAACCAACCTGTGGGTAAAAACACCACATCTCCTGCCCTGTATATAGACCTCCTTCGCTGTCTCATTAGCTTTCGAAGCAGCTAGCAGCAAATGCCTTCCCTGAAGAGGAGTAAGGTTGACAGCTCCCGACTTTTTGTAATTTTCCACACCATAAAACGCAGCAATCGGCAGAACATCCTCCCTATCCCTCAATTGCCTTGGCCAGGCATATTGCGTTCGCGTCGCCGTTCCCGAGTGACAGCAATCTAAAATGGTGACAAAATGCACTTGCTTGCCATTGGTAGCCTCCCAAATAAGATACGACAACTCTTTATCAGCTAAATCTTGTCCATTTGCTTGTCGGCTATCATGACATACTAGAGATTCGAGCATTTTGTCTGGCTCAATATGCCAAAAAGCTTCGGGAGCAGGGCAGCGAGAGCCATGGCCAGCGAAGTAGAACAAGCAGATATCTCCGTCATTAGCTGATTTAAAATGTTCAAAACCATGAATTATGGCTTCCCGGCTGGCATTTTCATTGATTAATTGAATGGTATTGAGCTTAAAAGCGTTGTTTTGGTAATGGAGCTCTAGAAAAGCCTGTATTTTTTCTACGTCATTTACACAGCCATCCAGTCGATGCCTGGGATTGGGGTAGTTATCGATACCAACAAGAAGTGCATAGATGGAAACGGGAGTTTTCATTTTCTTATGGTGTTTTTTTAGATTAACGTCTTTATTATATTATTCATTTTCAATACTATATAAAACATCTGGTTCTAGATGATTTCATTTGGTAAACGTTTTAAGAACACAAGCAGGCCGTTAGGCCTGCCTGATCTTTTCTCTAAATCCTCCTGAGGAAAAGATTATTCTATCTAATTTCTTCCGCTTAGCAAGTAGC
>CAZHZT010000013.1:0-66850 GCA_964537285.1 uncultured Saprospiraceae bacterium
GAATACAGCCTTGATTTTTTGCTACTTTTTTATCAAGAAAAAAGTAGATAAGGCTATGATTGAAAGGTATTTGTAAATATTTTTTTGCAAAGCATGAGTCATCCTGAGAATTCGGGATGACTCATGTTTATTTCCTTAAATATTTATTAGCGTACTAAAGTAATACTTCCTTTGAAGATAATTTCTTTTCCATCAATGAAAAGGACTTCGGCAAAGTAAACAAAAACACCCGGGTCCAGGTCATCGCCCTTGAAAGTACCATCCCAACCTTCTGCCGGAATATTTGGCTGGAAGTTTTGAGCCGTAAAGATTGCTTCGCCCCAGCGATTAAAGATAGAGAATTCGTTGATTTGAACGACATTATCTCCACCACCGATGAAAAGGCGATCATTAAAACCATCTCCATTCGGAGAGAAAGCAGTAGGCACGAAGATCGGACGTTGTTTATCTACAAAAATACGGATATCATCTGTAGCTCTACAACCGGCACTATCCAAGACTTCGATAGCGTATGTTCGTGTCTCGAATGGCGTGATCGTTTGAATTAAGCTTTCAGGATCGAAGATCGTGTCAGTCAATCCAGTCCAGTTAATAATCTCAAGGTTAAATGGATTATTTACCTGAGCGATAAGATCGATAGTCTCTCCCAGAATAATAGTCTGATCATCACCTAAAGTAACCACAAGTTCTTCCGGTTCATCCACCAATACCGTTTCTTCCCAGGTACAACCTTCTGCATCAATGATCGTGATATTGTAATCATTTGCCTCGAGGAATGGGAAAACAGGCTCAGGACTTTCCTGTACGCCATTGTTCAAAGAATATGTGTAAGGAGGAATACCGCCAGCAACATTTTCAATGAAAATAATTCCATCATCATCTCCATTACAAGACACCCCTGCACCGATCAGGCTAGCAGAAATTGCAGAAGGAGCGGTTAAAGTTGCACTTTGTTCAGCGGTACAGCCATTGTCATCAGTAATCGTTACGGTATAAGTACCTGCTTCAATATTTCTAAGCGTTGAAATAGTTTCCCCATTACTCCAGTTATAAGAGTATGGCGGTTGGCCACCTTCGGCGATTGCCTGGGCAGTACCATCCTGAGAATCAGAACAACTCACGTTGAACGTTCCGAATACAGATAAATCGATTGAGATACTGATTGGCTCAGGTTCATCCACAACTTGATTCAGTAGTGTAGCCGTACAACCATTATCATCAGTTATTGTAACGGAATAGCTACCCGCAGTAAGGTTTTGCGGATCCTCATTAATGTCACCATTACTCCATAGATAAGTATATGGAGGCGTTCCACCACCTGCAGTAAGAGAGATACTACCATCAGCACTTCCATTACAAAGGGTTGAACTAGACTGGGCAGACAAAGAAATTGCGCTTGGCTGTGAGATCGTTACCTCATCAGTGATCTGACAACCATTGGCATCTGTAACGAGTACATTATAAGTATTTGCAGATAAGTTTTGAGGCTCAGCTACTGTACCTGCACCGTTATTCCATAAGTAATCATAAGGTGGTGTACCTCCCGTTACGGTAAAGTTAATGCTACCGTCACTTCCACTAAAGCAGCTCACATCAGAACCACCGATCTGAGTTTGAAGGGCGGAAGGTTCGGTAATCTCAAAGGAAGCAACAGCTTCGCAATTATTTGCATCTGTTACGGTAACCGTATAAGTTCCTGCAGATAGATCCGTTGGATTAGGGCCTGTTGCAGAAGGATCACTCCAAGCATAGTTATAGGTGCCTTGACCACCAGTTACCTGAACAGTTATTGTTCCATTTGTACCTTGATTACAACTAACGTTCGTGCCATCAATGGACGTAACGACTAACTCAGCAGGTTCCGGAACATTGATTTGTAAAATAACTTCACAACCATTGGCATCTGTTACAGTCACTTCATAGTCACCCGCCAATAAATCAGTAGGATTAGAACCACTCGCTGTTGGATTATCCCAGGCGTAATCATAAGGCATTGTTCCACCAAGCACTGCAACATCAATGCTACCATTTGGATCACCGCAAGTTGCTTGGGTTGGGAAAGCCTGAGCAGTTAATTCTGCTGGTTCTGTAACAATTATTCCGCTAACTGTAGTAGTACAACCAGAAGCATCAGTAACCGTAACAGAATAAGCTCCAGCGGCTAAACCTTGAGGATCTTCTACATCCCCAATACTACCCTGGCTCCAGTTATAAGTATATCCACCTACTCCACCGTCTACTGTCAGGTCGATATTTCCTGTATTATCGTTATTACACAACAGATTAGTTGGTTCAGCTGATGCAGTAACGGCAGTGGGCTCAGTGAGTGTAGCGGATACTTCAGCTGAACAACCGTTGGCATCTGTGACAGTAACAGAATAATCTCCTGGCATTAAGTCAGTAGCGTCCGGCGTATTTCCAATATTTGAAGGATTCCATTCAAATTCATAAGGCATTGTTCCACCGATAGCTTCAACAGAGATGCTACCATCACCGTTTCCGTTACAACTAATATTTGATTCACTGGTAATGGAAAGCTCCACTACATCTGGTTCTGTAAGCGTAATGGATATTGTTGCTGTACAAGCATTGGCATCTGTTACTGTAACTTCGTAGAAACCAGCTGCCAAGCCATTTGGACTCGGTACATCCCCAATACTACCATCACTCCAAGCATAAGTGTAAGGAGGTGTAGCCCCCGAAGAACTAACGGAAATAGTGCCCGAAGCATCTCCATTACAGAATAGGTTAGTGCCATCGATACCCAGTGTAAGTTCAGTAGGCTGAGCTACCGTAGAAGAAACGACTACTTCACAACCATCAGCATCCGTAATAGTAAGATCATAAGTGCCCGCAGCTAAGCCTGCAGGATCTTCTACACCATCAAGCGTATCATCGCTCCAATCGTAAACATATGGTTCCGTTCCACCCATTACTTCAACACTGATCGTTCCGTCTGCTCCATCGAAGCAGCTTGTAGGAGTATTTGTAGCCGAAGCCACCAGTTCATCCGGAGTTTCCACGGTAATACTTGTTTCAAATGTACAAGCATTGGCATCGGTAACGGTAACTTCATAAAGTCCCGGATTCAAACCTGTAGGATCTTCAACATTTCCAAGCAGTGTATCGCTCCAGGTGTATTCATATGGCATGACCCCTCCGGTTATATCTAAGGCGATAGAACCATTTGGAAGTCCACAGGTTGCTTTTACAAATGAAGCAGCTACATCCAGTGCTTCCGGCTCATTAACGGTAATAAGGTTAGAGATCAATTCACAACCGTTGCCATCGGTAATCGTTGCATCATAATCTCCTGAGACGATCCCGTTATTGAAAATACCAGAAGCTCCATTAGACCAATTAATGATGTAAGGAGTAGTTCCGCCAGAAAGTGCCAATTCGATCAAACCGGTTGCACTTCCATTACAATCAACATCCGTAACCGTTACAGCATCGATACTTACGCCGGTTGGCTCATCAACGGTTACAGAGTAATTGAATGTACAATCATTAGCATCCGTTATAATTAGATCATAGGTGCCGGCAGCCAACCCTCCCGGATCTTCGATGCCGTCTAAAGTATCATCACTCCAATCGAAAGTATAAGGGGCGATGCCCCCATTTACGGTTATTTCAACGCTACCTGTAGATGCCCCCTGACAATCAGCATCTGTTAAAGCATCCGTAGTAACGCTCAAGGCAGCTGGTTGCGCAACAGTTGCTGAAGCCGTTACGGTACAGCCGTTGAGATCCGTCACGGTAACGGTATAGGTTGCAGGACCTAAATCGAAAGGATCTTCGGTACCATCTAAGGTGGCATCACTCCATGTGTAAGTATAACCTGGCGTACCGCCAACTACATCTAGTTCAAGTGTACCATCAGCAGCTCCGTTACAAATTACATCTGTAGATGCCAAACTAGCCATCAACTCCGTAGGTTCATTAATTATTTCTGAAACAACTACAGAACAACCATCTCCATCCGTAATAGTAAGGGAATAACTTCCCGCCGGCAGATCAGTTATATCTTCCTGCGTATCATAAGTATCATCACTCCAGTCGAATTGATATGGAGGATTACCACCAGTAACTGTAACATTAATTTCACCTGTGCTTTCACTAAAACAACCTACATCAGCAGTAGTGGCCGAAGCAGCTAAAGCATCTGGCTCAATTACGTTAAATGTTTCAAGCACTTCGCAACCGTTAGCATCTGTAACCGTCACATCGTAGCTAGCAGGTAATAAACCGTTTGGATCTTCCACTCCATTAAAAGTGGGATCACTCCAAACAATATCATAAGGAGCTGTTCCCCCCTGAATAGTCATATCGATACTACCATTAGGTTCTCCGCATATAGCATTTACCGTACTTCCAAATACCTGAAGCAATGGTGGTTGAGTAATGGTTACAGCGGTAGCCGCAGCAGTACAACCATTATCATCTGTAACGGTAACATTATACGTACCCGGAGCAACACCAGTTGGGTTCTCAGTTCCGTCATAAGTGTCATCATTCCAGTTATAAGTATAAGGCGCCACTCCTCCCTGAACATCCAGAGTGATCGTACCATCAGGCACTCCATTACAATTGACATTTGTTGAAGTAAGCGCAGCGGTAAGATCCGTTGGCTGCGTAATCACGGTATCAATTACTACGGTACAACCATCAGCATCTGTTACGGTTACGCTATAATTACTGGCCGCTACATCAGCGATATCTTCCTGCCCATTAAAAATTATGTTGTTCCATGTAAACTGGTAAGGAGTTGTACCTCCTGTCACAGATACATCAATCGCACCTGTATTTTCATCAAAACATAATACATCGGTAACCACAACTGAGGCTAACAGCTCTTCAGGTGCATCAACTTCTATATCAATAGTTGCTACACAATCGTTTGCATCTGTGATCACAGCTGAGTACATTCCCGGGAACAAGTCAACAGGGTCTTCGATACCATCTAAAGTATCATCACTCCAGTCAACATTATAAGGTTGCGTACCACCTGTAATTGTTAAGCTAATAGAACCATTTGGCTCCCCACAAACAGCATTCACAGAAGAACCACTAACTTCCAACACGTCCGGTTCATTAACGGTAGCACTAGCAGTTACTTCACAACCGATATCATCGATGACTGTTACATTATAAATACCTGCCGGTAAGTCCGTTAAGTCTTCCAGACCATTAAAGGCAGGATCATTCCATACATAGGTGTAAGGCTGTGATCCTCCGGATACGGTAAGATCCACGCTTCCATCTGTAGCAGCATTACAGCTTGCATCTGCACCAATTGCACTTGCCGCAAGCCCTGAAGGAGTATTCACAGACTCGGAGCCGATGATCGTACAACCATTGCCATCTGTGACAGTAACGGAGTATGTACCAGGTGCAAGACCATTAGGATCTTCCGTTCCATCAAAGTTATCATTACTCCAGTTAAAATCATAAGGAGCTATCCCTCCCGAAACAGAAATATCTATTGAACCATTATTATCGCCGCAACTTGCGTCTACACTTGTACTGCTAAATTGTAGTTCAGTAGGTTGTGTAAGCGTTGCTGAAGTTTCGGTTGTACAACCATTGGCATCAGTAATAAGTACATCATATGTACCTATAGGAAGGTTAGTAGCATCCTCAACATTTCCGATACCTGTAGCACTCCAATTGAATGTGTAAGGAGTAGTACCACCTGTAACCGTCAAATCAATCACCCCATCATTTCCATTAAAACAGCTGATGTCAACAGAGCTAAGTGTTACTTCTAATAAGGCAGGTTCTGTAAGCGTAGCATTTGCAACGGCAGTACATCCATTTTCATCGGTTACAGTAACTTCATAATTATCAGCTGCCAGCCCTGTTGGTGTATCGGTATCCCCTATGGATCCATCACTCCAGGCAAAGGTGTAATCTCCGGTTCCTCCATTAGCGATCACGGTAATACTTCCACTGTTATCACCATTACAGTCCAGATTTGTTCCGATGGCATTAGCCGTTAATTCCGTAGGCTGAGTTATTGTGGAAGAAACAACCACAGTACATCCGTTAGCATCGGTTACAGTCACTTCATAATCCCCGGCAGCAAGGCCTGTAGGGTCTTCTGTATCTCCAATATTTGTATCGTTCCAAGCGAAGGTATAACCTGGTGTTCCACCAGAAACCGTTATATCAATGCTTCCGCTGTTATCACTGTTACAAGTCAAATTAGTAATAGCGGAACTTGCAGCTAGCGATGTCGGTTCGGTAAGAGAAGCACTTGTAACTGCCGTACATCCATTATCATCAGTAACTGTAACTTGATAAGTACCTGGCGCCAATCCGGTTGGATTAGGATTATTGCCGATGCTACTCAAGTTCCAAGCGTATTGATAAGGAGGCGTTCCTCCCGTAGAACTCACATCGATTGTACCGTCATTATCTCCGTTACAAGTGACATCAGAAGTACCGTCCACTGTTATTTCTAACAATGGTGGCTCCGTTAGAGTAACGGAAGCTGTTGCAGTACAACCATTGGCATCCGTTGCGGTTACCATATACATTCCAGCATCCAAGCCAGTTGGGTTTTGTACATTGCTGATACCCGGATCACTCCAGGTATAAGTAATAGGCGTTGTTCCACCTGTACGCGTAATGGTGATGCTACCTGCACCATTTCCATTACAAAGAAGATCCGTACCCGTAGCTGAAACAACCAATTCAGCAGGTTCTGTAAGGGTTGTTGAAGTAACGGCAGTACAGCCCGCCTCATCGGTAATCGTTACAGAATAATTACCTGCAGCCAGGTTAGCCGGATCTTCTACATCTCCAAGAGATGGAAGCCAGTCAAAAGAATAATTGCCTGTGCCACCGCTTACAGTTACATCAATACTACCACTATTATCAGCATTACACAATAAGTTAGTAGGAGCAGCAGAAGCTGTAAGCTCAGTAGGCTCGTTGATAGTCGTCATATAAACATCTGTACAGCCATTAGCATCTTCAACGGTAACCGAATAGTTTCCGGCAACAAGATCTGTAGCATTAGGTGTATTGCCTATATTACCGTCGCTCCAGGTATAAGTGTATGGTTGGGTTCCACCAGTAGTGGAAACTTCAATGCTTCCGTCATTATCTCCATTACAACTTACATCTGACTCATTTTCAGAAGTAAGCACCAATTCAGCAGGTTCATTAAGCGTAATATTATCCTCATTAGAGCAACCATTATCATCAGTGACCGTCACGGTATAAGGTCCTGCCGCCAGGTTTCCGGGATTTGGCGTATTGCCGATATTGCCGTCGCTCCAGGTATAAGTGTATGGAGGATTTCCACCATTTACTAATACAGAAATAGCCCCGGAGTTATCACTATTACAGGCTAAATCCGTACCTGTTATTGTAATATTAAGAGCTCCAGGCTCATTCAGGGTAGCTGAACGAACAACAGTACAACCACCAGCATCAGTTACTGTCACAGAATAAGCCCCTGCGTCCAGTCCGGTAGGATCTTCTACATCACCAATGGTAGGGTCACTCCAAGTAAAGGTATATCCAGGGGTTCCCCCGGTAACAGTTAGATCAATACTTCCCGAGGCATCTCCGTTACAACCCAAATCGCTACCATTTATTGTTGCATCCAGAACGGGAGGTTCTGCAATAGTCATATCTTCGGTATCCGTACACCCATTGTCATCTGTAACGGTAACCGAATAATTACCTGCACTTAAACCAGAAGGACTTGGATCATTTCCAATACTAGCATCACTCCATGCATAAGTGTAGGGTTGCACACCACCACTTGTAGTAACTTCTATGCTTCCGGTGGTCTCTCCATTACAGCCGATATCGTTCACACTGACTACGGTTAGTTCCAATGGATCTGGTTCTCCAACCGTAAAGTTTTCAAGCTGGCTGCAACCTGCAACATCTAGTACTGTAACGGAATAGTTACCTCCGGCAAGATTTGTTGCATTAGGTGTATTTCCAATATTAGGATCACTCCAAAGATAAATGTAAGTTGGATTACCTCCGGAAACGGAGATAGATATGCTTCCGTCATTGTCTCCCGGACAACCCACATCTGTTATGTCATCTGTGGTTATAGAGATAGGTACTGCTTCTTCTATTACTATTGTTTCCTCATAGGTACAATTATAGAATGAAGTAACCGTCACCGTATAAATTCCAGGAGGAAGATTATTGGGGTTCTGAATACCATTAAGTGTAGGTTCACTCCAGGTATAATTAAAAGGAGGCGTTCCTACGATAGGCGTTACAAATATCTGACCATCGTTGAATTCATCACAAGATTCATTTAGTGAAACAGTAGTCGCAAATACCGACTCAACATTGATGGTAATATCTAACGTACTGTCACATCCTTCAGCATTTGCCCCCGGAAAGGTCAATGATAAGAAAGCCGGGCCGTTAGCTCCGTTAAAAGAAATAGGCCCATTAGGTGTTTGAATAACAATTTCTTCATCATCACAGATGGTCTTCTCCAATGTTCCGAAAGTAGGTTGCGCTATATTTACAGTAAAGAAGATCGTACTGTCACAACCTACTGCATTTTGTAAAATACAAGTGTAGGTTCCAGCCACACTATGAGGAATTCCACAAGGATCCGTAGCAGATTCTCCTAAGCAAATAGTCGTGTCGATAAAGGTCTCCGGAATAGCCTGAACATCAACTTCGAAACACCCACTTGAATTCTCGCTGCAAGGTGCTTCAGCTTCAACACATATCTGACATGGCCCCGTTACTCCTGGAGGAAAATCAACCACTGCTGCAGTCCCGTTTCCGATGATAGACCCACAATCCGTAGTCCAGATATAATCTGTTGCTCCGGTGATCGGAGGAATTGAATAAACGACGCTCGATAGCCCGGGACAAACCGTGGAAGGCCCAGTAAATGGCCCCGGGTCATTTAAGTCCGGAGGCGAAGTATTTCCCTGGGTTACGGATACTTCCCACAAACACTGGTCGAAAGACCAACCATCAATAACCAGATAGTAGATGGCTCCGATTTCGAGGGTTTGGTTGGTAGTAAGCATTACTGTTGTGTTTGGGTTCCCGGCTGTATAGCAGTTTGATACAGAGAAGAAACCGGAATTTTCACAATTACCCATAGACTGGCCGAACAGCTCAGCCTGTATCCCTCCTTGAGGGGGGGCATTCGATCCTTCACATTCGGAAACATCGATAGATAATTGTATGGTTTCTGAACCGGCCACAAAAGCAATCCATTGCGCATTATCTACTGAAGTTGCACAAAATGGAGGAGGAGCAACATTGTTCGACGTTGAAGGGTTATTGGAACAATAACCTTCCAAATCCGACTCACATAAAACCGGAGCAGATTCACAATCTGTTCCGGGTGGCAGAGGCTCATTACACTGGGCGCTTGCTATGCCGTAAGCAAGCACCAAAAGAAATCCTGTAATTAGTATATTTCTAATCATCACAAGGGGCTTTGTTTAAAAATTAGGCAATTTTATATTGAAATTAGTACTTTTCTTATTCATTTCGATTATGATAATGTAATTTTTAGCAAATAGACGACGAATTACTACTTAATAGAGTGACTTTCTAACAATCTACCATTATATAATCGCTGGTTCTAACATGAGATAAATTAGCCGTAGGCTAAGATGAGATAAAATTGTATTATACCGCCAGTAAAACAAAAAATTTTATTCAGTTTTCAGGATAGCCTCACAAATATACTACTTCTTGGTGTTTTACCAACTATCTACCTTAAAAGGAAAGCTATTTTTTCCGAATTTTTGTAATTATATACCGTTTTCTCCTAATACAACCCCATAAAAATCCCACTTAAAAATTATTCTCCGATATATTCTTCCTTCTAGATACCTTTACATTGAAGTTCGCTGCTTTGTTCAGTTATTTTTTTTTGGAACTGTAAAAATCAAAAAGAGGGAGGCTCGCGGAATGCGAGCCTCCCTCTAATATAACCTTACCTTTTGCTGGCAGCAACAAAATGAAATAACCCCATCAAAAGCGACAGAACAAGTCTATTACCTAAAAATTATAAGTAAGTGCAAAACGAATATCCCAGGGAACCTGATCTGAATCCGCTGGCTCCAGAACATTGTAAAGCCATAGAATCTCGAATTTTACAATATCTCCCTGAGCATATCCAAGACCTAAGTAAGCGTTGTCACGTCCTGTTCGGGTAGTCAGTATTTGATTGGAATCATTGGGGTCAATCAGCAAAAAACCGTTTTGAGTTTCAGGAACTTCCAGATCTTCAAGCTCATATTCCATGTGCCCGAACAATACATCATCACCAAATAATTGTTCGATGAACTTGACCCGGGCAATCGGGCCTACTCCCCATGAAAAGGAATTGTAGTTGTAAGCGTTATTACTTGCATCAAATACTTTTTGAGACAGATATTCGCCTCTAAACTTCAGGCCTGCCGATACAGGGCCAAAAATTTTGTAGCCAACCATCGGGTATAAACCAAATACAAATGAAGTATTTGATGCTCCAAGTGTAATACCACCACCGTACCACAAATTATCTACAAACCTTCCGGAATCATCAAAATATTTATCTGTGTTCTGAGCATTCAGCGAATTGGACCAAATGCAAAGCACTAGCAAAAATAATCCCGGAATAAAAAAAACTTTTTTCATAATATGTTTTTTACTAGTTTAAATAAAAGTGCAAAGTTGCTTAGAAAGCCGTTCATTGCTCCGGCAGCATGACGTTTGTTGGTGAAGAGACTCGTTTTCATGATAAAAGTTTCTTTACCAAAAACAATGAACTACCGTTAAAACGAAAAAATGGAATAATTTAATGTTTTCAGAATACATTCGCCCCTTACCTTTAACCTATAATGCAAAAACTTAAAGTTCTTTGACATAAATTGTGAAAAAATGGAACTTCAAAGTGATAATCCTTTCAGCCACAAGAGCATTCAAGGCTTATCACTTTGAAGTTCCACACAATTTGTCAAAGAACGACACTTAATAAGCAGCTTTACATTAATATAGGAAACAATTTAAATAAAAATTAACAATCCACCCTGCCTTAAATAAGCCCAAAACTGACTAATACTTTACTTACTTATACTATTAGACAAAATTCTTGATTGAAGCGTTTGGGGGTGATTGTGCAAAATGATAAATTTGGCAAAATTTTCCATAAAAAATTTTGTAAGATTCCTTCTTTTCAGAATAAGCAGTTGTCGTAATTCAGGTTGCGATTGAACGGGAAATATGAGTCATCCCGAATTTTCGGAATGACTCATATTAGCCTTTTACCGCAATTTGCATTATAGTAGTAGACTTGATTTCGATTGCAAAAATTTTAAATTCAAAGTGCTGAGCTATGTTAAAATATTTACCTTTCTTAATGTTGTATTTTTTTTCGGTGGGCTCCTTCCAACTCAACGGGCAGTCTATGGTAGTTGAAGGCAAAAAAATGCCTGCTCAACGGTCAGAATCCCTTCAAAGACAATTTGTAAAATATGATATTTTTAAAATAGATGCCAATCAGTTGTACGAGTTTGCGACCCAACAATATTCCTTTGATTTCCAGTTAGATCTCGATGGAAAATACAATTGGAACATTTATCTCGAACCAAACAATATCCTGGCTTCCGGTTATATCCTGCGCACCGCCGGAGATGAGGGAGAAAGCATTCACACCAAAACATCCAATCGAACATTTAAAGGCTTTCTCTCGAATGGCCAAATGGGAAATGTTAGCTTAACCTTACATCACGACTTTATCTATGGCTTTATTCAGCAAGGAAATAAAGCATTTTTCATTGAGCCATTGCGTTTCTTTAAAAAGGGTGCTGACAAAGACCTGTTCATTGTATACAAAGCTGCTGACGTTATTGAACCGGAAGAAAAAGGTTGTGGGTTCAGTGACCTTCATCATCAACAGAAAAAAATCGAAAACCATCAGAAACATCATGAAGACAGCCCCGATATGATGAATTGCTGGACCATCGAACTAGCTATAGCCTCCGATTTCCTTATGTACCAAAAATATAATAATTCGGTACCTGATGTAGAAAACCACAATATAGCCGTAATGAATAATGTCCAGAACAATTATGATAATGAATTCGCGGATCAACTGGAATTTGAAATCGTAGAACAATTCGTAGCTACTTCCGCTGCCGCTGACCCATGGACAAACTCCACCAATGCCGGTGCATTACTTAACTCATTCACTGCCTGGGGTCCTACTGGCTTTACACAAACACACGACTTAGGCTCATTATGGACAGACAGGGATTTTAACGGGGGAACGATTGGTATCGCATGGCTTTCATCCCTTTGTGATTCGGATCGTTATCACTGCTTACAAGATTTCACCAATAATGCTAACTTTCTAAGAGTACTTACCTCACATGAAATAGGCCACAACTTAAGTGCCACACACGATCCTTCCGGCAGTCCTTTTATTATGGCTCCTGCGGTTAATAATACCAACAACTGGTCAACGCAGACAGTAAACCAGATCAATAACCACATTAATGCCAATGTTAATGTATGCCTTAACGCATGTCAAAGCTTACAACCTCCGGTAGCTGATTTTTCTGCATTGATTACCAATCTATGTCCTGGTTCGTCAACTGTTTTTTATGATCAATCGCTTAATAATCCAACTTCGTGGAGTTGGTCGTTCCCCGGCGGAACACCCGCATCTTCAACCGACCCTAGCCCTGAGGTCACTTACAATAACCCAGGCACATATCCGGTTACGATGACGGTTACTAACGGTGCCGGAGCAGATGTTGCTTCTTTTTCTGCATTTATCTTTGTGGGTGCAGGAGGCGATGACTTATTTTTTTATGAGGATTTCGAAAATGGCCTTGGCCAATGGACAGTTGACAATCCTGATGGTGGATTTACCTGGGAAACCTTTGTAGCAGACGGAACTTTAATTGGAAGTCAAACTGCACGGATTCGAAACTTTTTTTATAATTCTCCTGGTCAAAAAGACGCTTTGATCTCCCCTGTAATAGACCTTTCAGGTAGAGGTATTGCACGTATTGAAATGGATTATGCACATGCGCGATATGGTTTTTCAAATGCCGACTCTTTAAATATATACGTATCTACTGACGGGGGTAATACTTTCCCCTTCAAGGTTTTCGGTGATTCCGAAAATGGAAGTGGGAACTTCGCTACTGTCCCTCAACAAACGACAGAGTTTATTCCTTCAGATCCTACAGAATGGTGTTACCAAACGACTTTTGGCCCCGGATGTATAAATGTTGACATCTCTGCCTTTGGTGGAGAACCCAATGTGGTTGTCAAGGTTGAAAATGTTAATGATCACGGGAACAACCTCTTCATAGATAATTTTCGGGTTGTGACTTCTTGTTTTGTGGCGCCGCCTGTTGCCGGTTTCATTGCTTCTCCATCCTTGGGATGTGCTCCGCTATCGGTAAATTTCACCGATTTATCACTGGGGGAAGTAACGGGTTGGCTTTGGGATTTTCCAGGCGGAGATCCGTCGTCATCTACCTTACAATTTCCAACGGTAACATACAATAATCCGGGATTATTTGATGCCACATTGACGGTTTCTAATATAGGAGGAAGTAATACGCTGACCATACCAAATTTTATAACTGTACTGGATGTTCCAACCACAGATTTCACCTATTCCTCCATTGAAGGGACTGTAGATTTCTTCAATCAATCATCAGGTGCAACTTCGTATCTTTGGGATTTTGGAGATGGAACGACAAGCACATTAGTTAATCCAACTCACACTTATGGCCAGGATAGCACCTATATCGTAACCTTGGTAGCATCAAATGATTGTGGCTCGGTCACTTACACCGAAACAATAGTGATTGTAACAAGCCCTTCCGCCGGTTTCACATCTGATGTTACCACAGGATGTGCTCCCTTGACGGTGCAATTTATTGACCAATCTACCGACAATGTGGATACCTGGCAGTGGAACTTTCCAGGTGGCACTCCAAATAGCTCATCCTTGCCCAACCCAGTGATTACTTTTGATTCTGCCGGCGTATACGATGTTTCTCTAACAGTAATCAATGGTGCAGGAAGTAATACAGCTATTCAAAATGGATATATTGAAGTTTTTGACCCGCCAGTTGCTTTATTTCAGGATACTTCCGTGCTTGACACTGTAATATTCACCAATCAGTCTGGCAATGCCACTTCTTTCTTCTGGGATTTTGGAGATGGAGATACGAGTACCGTAGCTGACCCAATACATGTATACGATGCCGACAGTACTTATACGGTAACATTAATCGCTATGACACCAGGTTGTGAGAACGATACTTTTGTATCTCAGGTTACTATTTCAACTTTTCCAGTGGCTGGATTTAGCGCAGATACAACAAACGGCTGTGCAGATTTAATCGTCCAATTTTCCAATCAATCTTCAAGTAATGTTGACAATATTGAGTGGCTGTTTCCCGGAGGATCACCAGCTAGTTCTCAATTACCTGATCCGGTTGTTGCCTATTCCACTCCCGGGACATTCGACGTAAGCTTGATTGCGAGCAATACTTCTGGTAGCGACACCCTTGTGTTAGAAGACTATATAACCGTAGATGGTCCTCCTGCTGCTGATTTCACATCATCTGCAAATTTGGAAGTAGTTGATTTTCAAAACTTCTCGATTGAAGCAGATTCATTCCTATGGAATTTTGGAGATAACCAGAGCAGTAATGAGGTCGACCCGTCGCATACTTATTCTAGTAATGGGATTTATACAGTACAACTTATCGCCTACAATGAGTGCGGAGCAGATACGATTGAACAAAATGTATTCATAGTCACTTTGCCAACAGCTGGTTTCTCAGCGAATCCTACTATTGGCTGTGCAGACCTTAGCGTTCAATTCAATAATCAATCTTCTGTTAATGCAGATAACTACAACTGGACCTTCCCGGGAGGTAGTCCGGGAACCTCTCAGCTTCCTAACCCAGTAGTGAACTACACGACTCCGGGCAGTTATGATGTCACATTAATTGCTTCCAATACTGCCGGGAGCGACACATTATTGATTAGTAACTTTATCACTGTTGAAGGCGGTTCAACAGCAGATTTTACAGCAACCAGCAATCTGGACACCGCTAATTTCGTTGACCTTTCCATTAATGCTGACAGCGTATTCTGGAACTTCGGTGATAATCAAACCAGTACCGAATCCAATCCTACTCATATTTATAATACTGACGGAACATATACGGTGCAGCTAATTGCATTCAACGATTGCGGAAACGATACCGTTGAGCAACAAATAACCATTATCACGGCCCCAACAGCAGGTGCTTCAGCTGATGTAACAGAAGGTTGTGCAGATTTGGAAGTACAGTTTTTCAACCAATCTTCCGATAATGCTGATACCTTTGAGTGGAGCTTCCCGGGTGGTTCGCCTCCTTCTTCTCAGTTGCCAGATCCAATTGTTGTTTATCAAACGCCGGGGAATTACGATGCCACACTCATCGTGTCCAATGCAGCAGGTAGTGATACCTTGGTATTAAGTAACTTCATTAACGTACAACCTCAACCAACCGCCGATTTCAATACTTCCATTAACCTGGAAGTCGTTGATTTTACCAATCTTTCCATCGAAGCAGATAGTTTACTTTGGAACTTTGGTGATAATCAGACTAGCAACGAAGTCAATCCTACACATATATATAGTGCTGACGGGGTTTATACCGCTCAACTAATCGCTTTCAATGAATGTGGCACCGACACTTTTGAGCAACAAATTACTATTATCACTGCTCCGACAGCGGGTGCCTCAGCCGATGTTAATGTGGGTTGCCCGGATTTAGAAGTTCAGTTTTCCAATCAATCTTCTGATAATGCCGATGCTTTTGAGTGGAGCTTCCCGGGTGGTTCGCCTACTTCTTCGCAATTGCCAGATCCGGTGGTTACTTATCAAACGCCGGGGAATTACGATGTCACGCTCATCGTTTCCAATGCTGTAGGCAGCGATACTTTGGTCTTAAGTAACTTCGTTGACGTGCAAACACAGCCTAATGCTGATTTCAGTACTTCTGTCAATCTCGAAGAGGTAGACTTCACCAATCTTTCAATCGAAGCCGATAGCTTCCTTTGGAACTTTGGTGATAGCCAAACCAGCAATGAGATTAATCCTACACATACCTATGATGCTGACGGAGTGTACACAGCTCAACTGATTGTTTTCAATGAATGCGGCACCGACACTTTTGAGCAACAAATTACCATTATCACCGCTCCTACAGCGGGTGCCTCAGCTGATGTTAATGTGGGTTGCCCGGATTTAGAAGTGCAGTTTTCCAATCAATCTTCCGATAATGCCGATACCTTTGAGTGGAGCTTCCCAGGCGGTTCGCCTACTATTTCTCAATTACCAGATCCGGTCGTTGTTTATCAGACGCCGGGGAATTATGATGTCACGCTCATCGTTTCCAATGCCGTGGGTAGCGATACTTTGGTCTTGAGTAACTTCATTGACGTGCAAATGCAGCCTACGGCTGATTTCAGTGCTTCAATTAATCTCGAAGTGGTAGATTTCACCAATCTTTCCATCGAAGCCGATAGCTTCCTTTGGAACTTTGGCGATAGCCAAACCAGTAATGAGGCCAATCCTACACATACTTATGATTCAGATGGGGTTTACACGGCTCAACTGATTGTTTTCAATGAATGCGGCACCGACACTTTTGAGCAACAAATTACCATTATCACCGCTCCTACAGCGGGTGCCTCAGCTGATGTTAATGTGGGTTGCCCGGATTTAGAAGTGCAGTTTTCCAATCAATCTTCCGATAATGCCGATACCTTTGAGTGGAGCTTCCCAGGCGGTTCGCCTACTATTTCTCAATTACCAGATCCGGTCGTTGTTTATCAGACGCCGGGGAATTATGATGTCACGCTCATCGTTTCCAATGCCGTGGGTAGCGATACTTTGGTCTTGAGTAACTTCATTGACGTGCAAATGCAGCCTACGGCTGATTTCAGTGCTTCAATTAATCTCGAAGTGGTAGACTTCACCAACCTTTCTATTGAAGCCGACAGTTTCCTTTGGAACTTTGGTGATAGCCAAACCAGCAATGAGATTAATCCTACACATACCTATGATGCTGACGGAGTGTACACAGCTCAACTGATTGTTTTCAATGAATGCGGCACCGACACTTTTGAGCAACAAATTACCATTATCACCGCTCCTACAGCGGGTGCCTCAGCTGATGTTAATGTGGGTTGCCCGGATTTAGAAGTGCAGTTTTCCAATCAATCTTCCGATAATGCCGATACCTTTGAGTGGAGCTTCCCAGGCGGTTCGCCTACTATTTCTCAATTACCAGATCCGGTCGTTGTTTATCAGACGCCGGGGAATTATGATGTCACGCTTATTGTTACGAATGCTGTAGGCAGCGATACTTTGGTCTTGAGTAACTTCATTGACGTGCAAACACAACCCACTGCCGATTTCAGTGCTTCTATTAATCTCGAAGTGGTAGATTTCACCAATCTTTCCATCGAAGCCGATAGCTTCCTTTGGAACTTTGGCGATAGCCAAACCAGTAATGAGGCCAATCCTACACATACTTATGATTCAGATGGGGTTTACACGGCTCAACTGATTGTTTTCAATGAATGCGGCACCGACACTTTTGAGCAACA
This sequence comes from uncultured Saprospiraceae bacterium, assembly GCA_964537285.1. Classification (GTDB taxonomy): domain Bacteria; phylum Bacteroidota; class Bacteroidia; order Chitinophagales; family Saprospiraceae; genus CAZHZT01. The sequence continues at coordinate 17,647 of CAZHZT010000013.1, forward strand.
AATTACCATTATCACCGCTCCTACAGCGGGTGCCTCAGCTGATGTTAATGTGGGTTGCCCGGATTTAGAAGTGCAGTTTTCCAATCAATCTTCCGATAATGCCGATACCTTTGAGTGGAGCTTCCCAGGCGGTTCGCCTACTATTTCTCAATTACCAGATCCGGTCGTTGTTTATCAGACGCCGGGGAATTATGATGTCACGCTTATTGTTACGAATGCTGTAGGCAGCGATACTTTAGTCTTAAGTAACTTCATTGACGTGCAAATGCAACCTACTGCTGATTTCAGTGCTTCTGTCGATCTCGAAGTGGTAGATTTCACCAATCTTTCAATTGAAGCCGACAGTTTCCTTTGGAACTTTGGTGATAGCCAAACCAGCAATGATGTCAGTCCTACACATATTTATAATGCGGATGGGGTCTATACTGCACAATTGATCGTTTTCAATGAATGCGGTACGGATACTTTCGAGCAGGAGTTAACGATTGTCACCTTACCTGCAGCCGGATTTTCTTCAGATATAACCGAAGGTTGTAGCGGTGTATTGGTGCAGTTTTTCAACCAATCTTCTTCGAATGCAGAGAACTTCAATTGGAGCTTCCAGGGAGGAACACCCTCTACTTCTACTGAAGAGAACCCTGTGATTGAATTTACCGGAGCCGGTTCCTTTGATGTAAGCCTTACGGTTTCCAATGATGCAGGAAATAATACCGCAACGACCTTGAATTACATAGTTATTTCTCCTGATCCTGATGCGGATTTCACTTTTATGGTGAACGGCAGTAATGTTGGTTTTACGAATCAGTCATCTAATGCCAATACCTATCAGTGGGATTTTGGCGATAATCAAACTAGTGAAATATCAGACCCGATCCATACTTACTCAAATGATGGAACTTATGATGTTTCCTTGATTGTGACAAATGACTGTGGAATGGATACAATAATCCAACAAGTTACTGTAGTTACGCCTACTTCTGCAGGCTTCAATGCCGACGTTACAGAGGGCTGCCCAACTTTAGAAGTGCAATTCCAGAACTTATCTTCACCTAATGCCCAGACTTTTGAGTGGTTGTTCCCTGGCGCAATCCCCGCTTCTTCTATATTAGAGAATCCGGTGGTATCTTATGACACTCCGGGCACTTACGATGTAACATTGATTGCCGGCAATGCTGCAGGAACGGATACTTTAACACTCTCTAATTTCATCACCGTAGCGGCAGAGCCTCCGGCATCCTACAACTATTCATCAAATCTTGATACTGTTCAATTCAATAACACCTCTTTGGATGCAGATTCTGTACTTTGGAACTTTGGAGATAATCAAACCAGCACCGAGATGAATCCGCTCCATATTTACGACATGGATGGTGAATATATTGTCGAACTTACGGTATTCAATGATTGTGGAATGGACACCTTTATAGATACATTAATGATTTTAACGCCTCCGGCAGTTGGATTTAAAGCCAATCAAACAAATGGCTGCGCTCCATTGACCATCAACTTTGTTGACCTTTCCCTTGGCACAGTAACGGAATGGTTGTGGGAGACGCCCGGAGGAAACCCATCTAGTTCTATAGAAGAAAACCCCGTTATCATATATGAAAACCCGGGTTTTTATGATGTGACCCTTACGGTTTCCAATGCAGCCGGTAGTTCCACCATTTCTCAGATCAACTACATTGATGTGAGCCCTGAACCGACTGCAGGTTTTGATTTATCTATAGATGGCTCAGTCGTCAACTTTGAAAATACTTCAGCAGATGTGGGTTCTTATCTCTGGGATTTTGGAAATAACATGACCAGTACAGCGGAAAATCCGGTAATGGATTACCAGGAGGATGGAACGTATATTGTGAGCCTTACAGCTACCAATAATTGCGGCTCTACCATGGTATTCGACACTATTGAAATTGCTACTCCTCCCACTGCAGGATTTGACATCAGCACCATTACAGCTTGTCCGCCTTTTGACTTCATGCCACTCGATGAATCGTCCAATAATACCATTGCATGGGAGTGGTTTGTATTTGGCCCGGATACACTGACTGCAACGGGGCCAGAGCCGTTATTTACACTAACTACTCCGGGACAATACTCCGTCATGCTGATTGCTTCTAATGCTCAGGGTAATGACACTCTTTACAACGCCGATCAAATCACTATTGAGGCGGAGGCAGAAGCTTCGTTCGATACAAGTGTTGATAATTTAGAAGTAACCTTCACGAATAATTCATCAAATGCAACGGACTATTTATGGGGCTTTGGGGATGATGAAATAAGTAATGAGGAAAATCCAACCCACATCTATTCGGATTATGGAACCTATACGATTACACTTATAGCCTTCAACAATTGTGGTACAGACACAAGCTCGGTGACTATTGATTTAGAACCCGCAGGACTTGCACCTTCAGCAAGTTTTTCTGGTTCTCCTCTGCTAGGCTGTGTTCCCGAAGTAGTCAGTTTTACAGATGAATCTACCAATGATCCTACGTCTTGGGAATGGATTTTACCCGGTGCTGATCCTGGCAACTCATCGCTTCAGAATCCAGTTGTAACATACAACGAGACGGGTACTTATGATGTCACTTTAATCGCGAGCAACAGCTTTGGAAGCGACACTTTGATCCAAGCTCAATATATTGTTATTGAAGATGTGCCTACAGCTTCTTTTGATGCTGACGTATTGGATAATACGGTCAACTTCACGAACACTTCCACAAATGCAGATGGATTCCTCTGGTTATTTGGTGATAATCAAAGTAGTAATGAGGAAAATCCTCAGCACACATATAATGAACAAGGTAATTATGAAGTTATCTTAATAGCCTCTAACGACTGTGGAACAGATACGAGCAGACAGGAATTAGATATCTTCATAGACGCCATCGGGCAAATCAGTACACTGGAAAAAGTTTTATTATTCCCTAATCCAAGTGATGGGAAAGTATTTTTACAGTTAAGCGGCGAGGCTGGTCCCCACGTGCATTTCCAATTATTTGATGTTTTGGGTAGAAACCTTTATAGTGAAAAAGAAGACTTCACTTCCGGCCAGCTGAACAAACAATTTGACTGGAATCACTTAGCAGCCGGCACATACATACTTCAACTATCTATTGGAGAAGAGCTTATGCACTGGAAGCTTATTTTAACGAACTAGGCCCTTTATGAGATCTTCCCAAAAGTAGCTCTTCGTTCTTAGAATGGAAAGTTTGGTTGGGCAGGAGCTTCTTATGATGGATTTTTCTTCGAAAAATCCATCATAAGAAGCTCCTGCCCAATAAAAAACAACTTTTTGAACAACCTCTGTATAAAAACTCTTCCGGCACATAGCTTTTTTACCGATTTTTGCGTTTATAAATGTAACGCAATCTATTTTAGTTCTTTGACAAATTCTGTCAAAGAGCAATTACTTTTTCCCAAAACTGTGAATATGTACCGGATTTTACTTTCAGGGCTATTATTCCTCGGAATATTTAGTTCCTCAATATATTCTCAAAACTGTTTCTGCGATAGCTGCCCGCTGGACATTGCAAGTTCTGACACCACTACCCTAACCATTGAAATTCAAGGGGCAGCCAATAATGACCTATCCAACCCAGCCCAGGGAGTCTGTGGATTTTGTTTAAACTTCGATCATGACTTCTTAAGCGATCTGCAGGTTTGGCTGACCTCCCCAGCCGGGCAAACCGTCAATATCATTGGCCCTCAAAGCTTTTTTCCCAACTTCACTCCTTTCACGGTATGGGATATATGCTTTGTACCTTGTAATGACGTGGCTAACCCGGAACCAGGGTTTTCCCCCGTTTGGAATAATAATCAAAATTGGGGTTTCGGACTTTATGCAAACTCGTCGTACTATCCTCACTCCGGTTGTTTGGAAGATTTTGATACAGGACCAGTGAATGGCCTGTGGACTTTAACCCTTGTAGATGTACAACAACCTCAATACGGCGGTACTCTTCTCGATTACTCACTTACTTTTTGCGATGATACGAACTTAGAGTGTATTTCCTGCGATGCAGATGGTGGTGAATTAGCCCCGGAAGCTGTTGTTACTTGTTTTGGCGATTCTTCCCTGATCCTGGATTTAGAAGTAGCATTCGAAGGTGGTATGTACCCCGACACGAATACCTATGGCTACATTTTTATTATTTCTAAAAATGATACCATTTTAGATTATCAGGCAGGTCCGAATTTAATTGGCTTCGAAGAAGGTACTTATGAAATTTCGGGTTTATCCTATTATTTACAAGATTCTTTAGAAATTCCTCCCCCTAATGATAGCCTTACCGTAACAGCACTCAACGATTTGGTAGAACTTCCTATCGCCCCATTCTGTGGAAGCCTTTCCGGTAATTCTCTGGAAGTTATTATTCTTCCGGAACCCATTGTTGTTGACCTGTCAGCGGAAATTTGTCCCGGTGATACCTTTTCCATCAGCAACATGAATTTCGATACGACCGGATTTTATTCCTTCACTATTGACCCACAAACGGGTTGTGATAGTTTAATCAACCTGGATCTAACCGTTTTACCAGAAGTAGATACGTCCTTGCTTGTTTCTATTTGCCAGGGCGAGTTTTATATAATCGCCACCGATACTTTTTTCAACAGTGGGAACTATTCCGTCACCCTTACTGCCAGTTCTGGCTGTGACAGTATTGTTTTCCTCGATCTGGAAGTATTAAATCCAGAGGCCTTAATCATGCCAGCCTCTCCTATTACTTGTTTCGACAACGTTTCAGTATTGGATGCCAGTAATTCTACCACTGGAAGCAATGTTTCCTACAACTGGTCAAGTAATAACGGAATTATTCAAGGCGGAACGGATAGCCTTACGGCAAATGCAATTCTTAATGGTAATTATCAATTGATCGTAGAGCAAACAGGCATTGATGGCGTCAATGTCTGCTTTGATACCGCTCAAATAGAAGTACTTATTGATACCATCTCTCCCCTTGCAAATGCTGGCCCGGATACCAGCTTTTCCTGCACTAACGACACCATCCAGTTATTGGAAACCAGCGCTAGTAGCGGCGTAGAAATCGGATATACATGGAGTGGCCCAAATGCTTTTTCCAGTAATAGTTTAAATCCATTTATTTGGCAAGAAGGAACTTATTTATTTGAAGTAATTGACTCTACCAATGGTTGCCAACAATCGGACACTGTCTTTATAAGTGCTGACACCACCTCTCCGGACCTAATGATTATTGGAGACACCTTAAACTGCCAGGATACGATAGTTCCCCTAATTGGAGTCAGCAATTCAAATGATGTTAACTTTTTTTGGACAGGCCCAAATGGAGCCACCTTTACTTCTGATACGATCTTTGCGGATACTTCAGGAGTTTACACCCTAACGGCTGCTACCCCCAACGGTTGCAGTACTTTTGATTCCATTCAAATCATTGCAGATGACAGCCCCCCTCAGATTCAGGCAACAACAGATACCATTACTTGCTCCAATTCTACAGCTACGCTGAATGGTAGTTCCACCACCGCAGGAGTAGCTTATTTTTGGTCTGGCCCGGAAAACTATGAATCTGACCAGGCTATTTCGTCTACCGATTCCCCTGGACTTTACCAGCTGTTGGTCACTGCTCCAAATTTTTGCACCAGCCAAATGACCATTGAAGTAATCGGAGACACCCTCGCTCCCGACCTTGAAACCACCAGCGATACCATCAACTGCCAACGAAGCACCGGTCAGTTAAGCAGCATTTCGTCCTTTTCGAATCTTCTTTATGAATGGACAGGCCCGCTTGGCTTTACAAGCTCCGCCGCCAATCCAATGGTTTCTACTGAAGGAGAATATCAATTAATTGTGACGGCTTTAAATAGCTGTGTCGCTTTCGATACAGCCTCTTTATTCGCGGACACTATTAGCCCGACAATAAATATTCAGGGAGATACTTCATTAAACTGCCTGGTCAATTCACTGTCCCTGGATGCTTCTTCATCGAGTGGGCAAGCTCCTTTAGTTTTTAATTGGTTGAATAATCAGGGAGATACCCTTTCTCAGAATGCTACCCTAAGTACTGATACTCCCGGAACTTTCGAACTCATTCTTTGGGATAGTTCTAACTTTTGCCAGGAAAATAGCTTTGCAACGATCACTATTGACACACTGGCGCCTGTAGCCAATGGTGGTCTTGATCAGATGCTTACTTGCACCTCACCTACAATCACCCTTGATGGAAACCCCTCAAACTCAAATGCACCTTTGCAGTATTTTTGGTATGATCCTTCCGGAAATTTAGTTGCCGATTCAGCCATGCTGGAAGTTAATAGTGAAGGAGTTTACACGCTCGAAGTCATCGATTCCGTTAATAATTGCTCAAGTGCTGACACCGTAAACGTCAGCTCTAATGCAGATTTACCCAATGTTGAGATCATTTCCAATGCCCCAATCACATGCGACAACCCGGAAGTGCTCCTTGATGGCAATAACTCATCTCAAGGTCCTGACATTCAATATTTATGGGAAAACTTTGTGGGTGATTCTCTTGGCAATACACTAACACTAACCACCAATGTCGGAGGTATTTTTACCTTAATTGCAATGGACACCTCAAATGGATGTACGGCATTTTCGTCAATAGTAGTAGAAACAAACCTGGATACCCCTTCTGTAGTAATTCAAGGGTCCAATGGGATTTTGGACTGTGTACAAAAAGAAATCACCCTGGAAGGCGTTACCAACATCAATGAAGATAGCACCCTCTTTTCCTGGACTTTACTGCCTTCAGGAAACCTTGGAAATGAAGACACAATTAATATTTCCCAAAATGGGATTTACCAACTGGAAATCACCAACATTGAAAATGGTTGCACAGGGCGAGATAGCTTCATCGTTCTTCAAAACGATATTATCCCCGAAGCTTCCATATTATCAACAGACACCATCACCTGTTTAAATAGCAGCATTATGCTTAATGCACAGGTGCTCCCGGATACATTTACATCAATTCTTGAGTGGCAGGATGCTTCTGGAAATAGCATCGGAAATACTCCTTCTATAAATACTGAAACTTCAGGTACCTATTCCTTTATTGCAAGCTACCTGGAAAATGGTTGCAACGATACTGCAAGCGTAGAAGTCATTGAACAGCTTCAGGAGCCTGTCTTCGAAATTAATGCATCTGACTCCTTGCTTACTTGCGCTCAACCTGATTTGGACTTGGTCGCTCATATTGAAAGTCAGGAAGGTTCTTTACAGTTCGAATGGCAAGACGAGAACGGTAATACGATCAGCAATGATACGCTTTTAAGTATTTCAGATCCCGGCTTCTATTATTTTACAACGACCAATGTAACCACAGGTTGTTCCCGGTCGGACAGCTTGTTGATCACCCAGGATACAATGCTTCCAATAGCAAATGCAGGCAGAGATACCATACTGACTTGCAATTCTCCGAATACCATACTCGACGGAGGCATGTCTTCTATTGGCACAGATTTTAATTACGAATGGACAAACTTGCAGGGAACCCCCATTAGTAATGACCTAAGTGTATTAATTGAAAGTCCGGATACGTTCTTGTTGATAGTTACCAATACGGACAATGGCTGTGAAAATACAGACACTGTTATCGTTAGTGCTACTGCTGATTTCCCGGAAGCCATCATTCAGTTTGACGGAGAGCTAAATTGCCAGACCAGTGAGCTCACCCTTGACGGGGCTCTTTCTACTTCTCCTTCAGGAAATATTAATTATGAATGGTATTTTAACGGGCAGTTGATCGGCGAGAATAATTCTTATCAGGCAGATACCTCAGGTGTCTATCAACTAACCGTTATAGATACCGCTACGGGTTGCTCCTCTACCTCCAGTATAATACTCAATGAAAACACGACTCTTCCTACAATAAATATTCTTGGAGATAGCATATTGACTTGTACCTTAGATTCCCTGCAATTAATAGCAGAAAGCTCAATCGATAGTATGCTTTCGATCATATGGTATTCAGAAAATAATGCAACGCTGAGTCAATCGAGTTCTCTAACTATTTTTACCCCTCAGAAATATTTTTTACAAATAACAAACATGGAAAATGGTTGTGCAGCTATTGATTCCATTGAAATTACCATAGATACGCTTGCTCCTCAGCCTGTAATTTCAGGTATGGACACCTTGAATTGCCTTACTGAAGAAGTCATTTTATTCGGGCAGGCATCCATCACATCAGGCTCTCCACAATTTTACTGGAGCGATGAGTCGGGAATGCTGCTTGGGGAAGAAGATAGTATTTTAGTTAATTCAGGAGGTTCTTATTTTTTAAATGTTACTGATTCCCAAAACGGTTGTTCAAGTGAAAATTCGATTTTCATTGTAACAGATACGATTGCTCCGAATGCTGATATACAACAAATTGGGAGCCTTAACTGTACGGAAGATCTCGTTCTGCTTGACGGAAACAATTCTACTCCTTCGGCTTTGCTGGAATTCCAGTGGATCAATCCGGCAGGACAACTCCTTGGCTCTGACGAACAACTAAATATAAGCCAAGCTGGTATTTACTCATTAGCTGTAGGCCGTACGGATAATGGATGCCTCGATTCGGTTACCATTTCGGTGAGTATAGATACCTTTCCTCCAAGCTTTGAACTAACAATGCCCGACACTCTCAATTGCTCCACAGATACGGTTACCTTAATGGTGCATCCATTTGAAAATCAATATCTCTTTGACTGGGTAAGCTCTTCCGGAAGCGTAATAAGTGATGATACGATTGTTAATGTAACGGAAGCAGGCTGGTACTTTATAGAGCTTATTGATACCGGTAATAATTGTACTATTGTAGATTCCACTCTGGTGGTAAAGGATACCAGTGGAGTCCCGGTATTTGATCTCATCCAACCTGAACAGTTGAGTTGTAAAGATAGCCTCACCTCCCTGGAAGCTTCACTCCCAGCAGGCATGAATAACTACTTATATAATTGGACAAATAGCTCCGGAGATACCCTGTTTTCGAATACAAACATTGTTCAGGTCAACCAAACGGGGGTCTATAGTCTTGAAGTGTTCGATACTTTGAGCCAATGTAAAGAAACAGCACTCGTAGAGGTGCAAGGCAACTATGAAGCGCCATCAATAAATATTGTACAGCCACTGCCTATTACTTGTAACCAACCTAATAGTATTTTAGATGCCAGCAATTCCGTAACTATTGGTACAGCCATATATACATGGACGGACACCTCTGGCAGCCTTATAAGCGAGGATTCTTTAGCAATAGCTATCCAAGCCGGAACGTATTACCTTACCCTCGAAGATGCCGCAAACGGTTGTACCGAATCAGATTCCGTCGTAGTCAACAGCATCAACAATCAACCTATCGCTACGGCATCGGTAGAAGGGGAACTCAACTGTACTTTTCAGGATATTCAGCTTCTAAGCGAGGGATCAAGCAGCGGAAATCACAGTTACCTTTGGTATTCACTGACCACTCAGGTCATTGTGAGCGAAACCCCCGATGCAAGCACTGATCAAGCTGGAATTTATACCCTTACCGTTACAGATACGCTCACCGGTTGCTTCTCTCAAGATACCATAGAAATTATCCCGAATCAGGAAGCCCCGGAGGCTTTAGTTGATCCGGGTATTTCCCTTTTCCTCAATTGTAATCAACCAAGTATAACGCTTAATGGCCAAAGTTCTCAACCCCTTGGGCAATTAATCTATTTTTGGACATTTGAAAGCGACACCTTATCATTGGAAGATACCCTTTTAATTGACGAGGAAGGCATTTATACGCTGTTGGTACAAGACACTACAAATTTCTGCGTCGACTCTCTCTCTGTTGAAGTCGAAGATCAATTTGATTATCCATCAATAAATATTGCTACACCGGATACCATAAGCTGCTCTCGTAATTCTGTCATCATTGATGCTACTATGTCTTCATCCGGGATTTTTGACTGGTCGGGCCCTGAAATCATTGGAGATAGTAATAAGTCTCAGATCAATGTAGGTGCCCCGGGATGGTATATAATTGAGCTTACCAACACCCTATCCGGTTGTTCTGCCCAAGACTCTGTAAGAGTAGAAGCAGACACTATTTCACCAACTGCCCTGATCACTCAAATCGGATCAGCAGATTGCCTTGATTCTACGGTCATACTCAGTGCTTCCGGATCCGACATTGGCCCTGATTTTAAATTAGAATGGAGTACAACTACCGGAACGATCTTAAATGGAGAAAAGCAGTTGGAGGCAGAAGTATTAGCCGGTGATACTTACGCATTGATCATTACTAATCAGGAAAATGGCTGCTCCTCGACCTCAGTCATTACAATACCTTATCAGATCAACCAGCCTACCGGGTTTATCCGCGCCGAGCAGCCCACTTGCTTTGAAGGCAAGGACGGGAGAATCTTGATTGATTCCATCCTGGGGGGAAGCCCACCGTACTTCTTATCTATCAATAATGGCCCTTTCGTACTGAATCAACTCACCTATTCCAACCTTAAGGCAGGAGAGTATACAATTCATGTACAGGACAGTAAGGGCTGTGAATGGTCAGAAACACTTATCTTAGAACAGCCTGAGGGCTTGATCGTCACTTTAGGAGAAAATGAAGAAATATTCCTGGGAGAAAGTATTGAATTGGTAGCCCAGGTCAATAAGCCAGATTTTGAGTTGGTCAGGATAGAATGGCGCTATCCGGAAGGAAAAATCTGCACGGATAGCATCTATCGCCCTTGCCGGGTAGTAGTGGATACTCCATTAGAGAATAAAACTTATTGGGTCATTGTAGAAGATTCATCAGGCTGTGTTGCCGATGCATTTGTACAGATTAATGTACGTAAAGACAGGGAGCTTTTTGTTCCGAATGTGTTTTCTCCGAACGGGGATGGGATGAATGATGTATTTTTCATTTCTGCAGGAAGCGATGTTTCCAAAATCAATAAGTTCCAGGTATTCACCCGTTGGGGAGAATTAGTTTATAGCCTGGAAAATTTCCAGCCCAATGACAAAAGAATAGGCTGGGATGGCAGGCACAACGGACAATTCCTCAACCCTGGAGTGTACGTATACCTGCTTGAAATCGAATATATCGATGGAAATTCGGAAATTATTTATGGTGACATTACCTTACGAAGGTAGGTGAATTCCCATTTGGGTTTGCACTTGAACGAAAAACTTCGTCCCGGGGGTTCCTATAAATTGGATTCCCCCTAAGTTCATTTATATTTGCGGGAAAAAGTTGTGAGCAGGAGGTTTGTTTTTTTAAGTATATTTTTCTTTGCCCTGTATTATTTTCCGCTTTTTTTGCATTTAGACACCCTTTCTTTACATCTATGGGATGAAGCAAGACGGGCTGTCAATGCTTTTGAAATGGTTCAAAACGGGCGTTGGCCGGTTCCTCACTTTGATGGTTACCCAGACATGTATGGTACAAAGCCACCACTCTTAGTATGGCTGCAAGCCATATTTATGTCTGTACTAGGCTATAATGAACTGGCGGTTCGACTGCCTTCCGCGCTCGCTGGCCTGGGGACTGCGGTGATTATGGTCATTTTTTCCCAAAAGGTTCTGAAAAAACCATTAATTGGATTTTTGGGCGCTTTGGTACTGGTATGTTCTGAAGGATATATAAACAATCACGCAGCGCGCACAGGAGATTACGATGCGCTGCTGGCTTTTTTCGAGCTTTCCTATCTTTTTTGCGGTTATTTGTATATTGAAACCGGTCGAAATAAATGGCTCTATTTAACAGCTGTTGGCGTGTTTTTAGCTGGGCTGACAAAAGGCATTGCCGGTTTTTTCTTTGGTCCCGCCTTATTCATTTTTACTCTTTTACATCCGAATAGAAATATAGTAATAAAAAAACCTCAGGTATACATTGCCGCGGCCTTGGCGATACTTGGTGTGTTTTCCTATTATTTACTACGAGAGCAATACAACCCGGGGTATTTAGCTACTGTATGGGAAAATGAACTTGGTGGAAGGTATTTTGAAGCCCGGGAAGGCCATAATTATCCATTTTGGCATTATTTCCAGGCAATATATGAAAGGAAGCTCTTTTTTCCCTGGATGTATTTTCTGCCATTGGCTGTTTTAGTTGGTATGCATCAAAAGGAAAGTAAAAAAATAAGCCTTCTTGGATTGCTGACCATTTTAACGGTACTACTCATTTTGTCCAGCTCAAAGACCAAGATCTTTTGGTATGTTGTGCCATTGTTACCCATTTCGAGTTTGTTAACAGGCGTTTTGTTGAATTACATTTTTGATAAAATTGCCGATCTATTTGTTGATTCCAAGGGCAAATACTATCTTGCATTATTGTTTTTTGTAATAGCTATATTTGGAGCACCGTATGTATCGATAATAAAAAATGTGTATGTTTTTGAACATACGCCAAATGAACGCCCAACAACCGTTTACAAAGATTTAATCGACCACATCGGGCAAGAGAAGCGTTACACCATTTTACATCCATCGTATAACGGCCATATCACCTTTTATTGTAAAAGTTATGAAATAAAAGGATATCAGGTGATGCAACGAATGTTAGCTCCCCCGATGGAAAAGGTGCAGAAGCAAGAAAAACCTCCATTGAGTTTTCAAATTAACGAACTGGTGGCTACATGCGAATATCCTGCAAAAACTGCACTGGAAGCCAAATACACATTAGAACTGGTTGATTATTGGAAAGAGTGCAGCCTGGTAAGAATTACCGGGAAAAAGCCTCAGTAACTGAATTTTGTTATTCTTTAAAACTAACCCTTGATGAGAAAGATAGGTTTACTCTTGTTACTGGCATGGGTGATCTCTGCCAATATTAATGCGCAGTGTAATGACCCGGCGCCACCGTCACTGACTTGTTCTGTTGCAGGTCAACCAGAAAATGTTTTATGTACCCTGGATGGGTACTGTTCAACTTCTAATTCAAATCCAAATACTCAAAATGTACCGCCTTCCTTTTGCGGTTCAGTTGAAAATAACGTCTGGCTGGCCTTTGTGGCAGGCTCTACGGATCTTCAAATAGGCATTGACGTGGAAAATTGCAGCAACGGAGATGGGCTACAAGCCCAGATCTACAGCGATTGCAATAGCTATACCCCCGTATCCAATTGCTGGAACCCTGCTACAGAAGAAGATGGGATTCTCACTTGCACCAACCTGGTTATTGGTCAAACTTATTATCTGATGCTGGATGGCTGGGCCGGGGATTTTTGTGATTTTACCCTTACAGAAATTTCAGGCTCTACCTCTCCTCCCATCCCGGAAACACCGTCTTTCATTAGTGGCCCTACAACCGTCTGCCCAGAAGCAACAGTGACTTATTCCATACCACCCTCTTTAGGTGCTACAATGTACACCTGGACCATTCCCGGAGATGCTGCACTGCTGGGCGGCCAGGGAACCAACAGCATTGTTGTAGACTGGACTGGGAGTGTGGGTGGCCAGGTTTGTGTTATGGCTTCCAATGCTTGTAATGAAAGCGGAGAATTATGTATCGATGTGACTATCGGCCCTCCCCCTTCCCTGGAAATTGAGCAAGCAATTTGCCAGGAAGACCTGCCTATAGTTTTTGAAGGCCAGGTCATCAATCAGGCCGGGTCTTATTCTGTTACTTACGTAAACGAATTTGGCTGCGATAGTATCGTTACATTAGATCTGGAGGTATTCACTCCTTTTCCAACCACTGTTTATGCAACCATATGTGAAGGAGATACTTATACCGTTGGAAATGCAACCTTCGCACAAACTGGCGTTTACCCTATTCCCTTGCAAACTCCGGAGGGTTGCGATAGCCTCGTAACGCTTGAATTAACGGTTCTTCAGGCCAATCCAATTATTATTCAGCCCGAGCCGATCACATGCCTGTCCATCACAACACTTTTGGATGGTTCTCAATCGACTTCCGGCCCGGCAGTAAGCTATTTATGGACAACTTTGGACGGAATAATCTGCGGGAACCCCACGAGTCCTATCTCCGCAGCTTGTGCTAGCGGAACTTACGAGCTAACGGTCAACCATTTTCAGAACGGCGTCCTATGCACCAATACCGCTTCAATAACCGTAATAGAAAATTTTGATCCGCCTTTAGTAGAAGCAGGACCATCAAAGGATATCAACTGTGTACAAAGCTGCGTAACACTTGAGGGAAGTTACTCTAATGCCGGAACCAACGTAGTAGTGGAATGGTTCGGCCCCAATTCATTTTATTCCAATGCGCTCTCCCCGGTGGTTTGCGACCCCGGAAATTATACCCTCTCCATCCTTAATCTGGACAATGGCTGCTCGGACAGCGACTTAGTGGTTGTTCAGGCAGATACAACACTGCCATCTGTTGATGCCGGCCCTGCTCAAACGCTAAATTGTGTTTCCCCTACCGTCTTGCTTAATGGCTCTGGCTCAGAACCTGCAGGCAATATCACTTTTAACTGGCAGGCACCAAACGGGAACACTATAGGTGAGCTGGCTGAAGTAAGCGTGAATGCCCCGGGAATCTATGAATTGATTGTTGTTGACACCACGAATTCTTGTACTGCCAGCGATACCGTAAAGGTATCTCTTGATAATACCTTACCTGTTGCCAATGCCGGTAGTAATGCCACCATTAATTGTTTAGCACCTACGGTTACCTTGAATGGGAACGGCTCCACGGATAATGGAAACACCATCTTCGAATGGTTTCTAGATAATAATTTAGTTGGGGATACAGTCTCGGTTGAGGTAAATACCTCGGGAAGTTATACGTTGATAGTTACAGATACCACCAATGGGTGTTCATCTTCAGATATGGCAAGTGTAAGCGAAAACATCGAAACGCCCATTGCCCAAGCTAACGCACTGGGTCAACTAACTTGTACTAACCAACTGGTCACTCTGGACGCCTCGGGGTCTTCTTCGACTAATACGACTTATTTATGGGAACGATCTCCGGGATCCCTGGTTGGCTCCGGCTTCTCAATTACAGTTAATGAAGCAGGTACATACGTGTTAACGGTTGTAAACCTTGCAAACGGATGTGAAGCTAAAGATACTATTGAAGTTACTGAAGATCAAAATTTCCCAATCTCCTCCCCTAGCGTTTCTGGTCAATTAACATGTTCTACTCCCCAGGTTGACCTGAATATAGGTTCCTCTTCAACAGGTTCGACCTACAGCTATCAATGGCTTAATCCTTCCGGGAATGTAATTTCAAACAATTCCTCCGTTTCTGTTTTCAGCCCAGGAGACTTTACCCTCATTGTTACCAACTCTTTTAATGGATGTACCGCATCATCAGACATTACCGTACTCCAGGATATCATTGAACCAGTCGCAGATCCAGGCAATGACTTCACCTTAGATTGTAATAATACAAGCTTTATATTAGATGGAAGCAACTCTTCTCCTGTTTCCAATATTAGCTTCGAGTGGGAAGATGAAAACGGTACAATCGCCAATTCATCAACAACAGAAATCGACGTACCCGGAGATTATACGCTGATTGTCACAAATAATTTGAATGGCTGCTCAGATGAAGCCAGCGTTACTATATCTGAAGATTTAACGTTGCCTACTGCTAATGCAGGAACAAACCAGATAATCAATTGTATCGATACTTCAGTTGAATTAAACGGCTCTGGTTCCGGTGGCATCCCGAACTATCAGCTAGAGTGGCAAACGAGTGACGGAATAGCTATTGGAACCAACGAAAATATTATGGTGAGCAATCCGGATACCTTTACCCTGGTAGCAACCAATACGGATAATGGTTGCTCCGTTTCCGATGAGGTTATCGTCAATGAAAATATAGTAAACCCCACAGCAGTAGCTGGCCAGGATAGCATTCTTAATTGTATTGTTACTTCTATAAAATTAGATGGAGGCAATTCTACGGCTCAGAGTAACATTGAATATGAATGGTCAATAAATGGCGCTCCGATTGCCAGTACTGCTTCAACCAATATCAATGCTCCAGGTACTTACAACCTTCTTGTTACTGATACTGAAAATGGCTGTACCGATACAGATGAGATTTTTATTGATCAGGATATCGACCAGCCCACTTCTGAAGCAGGCCCGGAAAATGTTCTCACCTGTTCATCAACCTTTGTAACACTAGAAGGCTCAGGTTCCAGCACCGGAGCTGATTTTAGCTATACCTGGCTAAATGCAGGGGGAGTTACCGTGGGAACCGAGCTTACTACTAATGTAGATCAAACTGGAACATACACCCTTATTGTTACCGATACAACCAATGGATGTACCGCTGCTGATCAAACGCTTGTCAATCCGGACAATGACCTACCGCTCGCTGTAGCCAATGCATCAGGCATCCTTACTTGCGCTGTCGGGCAAATTTCTGTTTCTTCCACAGGCTCTACTTCTGGTCCGGATATCGTTTACTCCTGGCAAGATTCGGATATGAACCCTATTGGCACCGGAAGCTCTGTTGATGTAATCCAGCCAGGAGTTTACACCTTAACGGTCGAAAACAATCAGAATGGTTGTTCAGCTACTTCAACCGTTGCTGTTAATCAAAACATCGTAGCTCCTGGCGTAGAGGTACTTCCTCCAAATATAATTACTTGCGAAACGCCTTTTTCTTTCCTGGATGCTACCGGAACAAGCGGAGGCGATAGTTTAATATTTCAGTGGTTTGACCCAAGTGGAACCGTAATAGCAGATACGGATACTTTGACCGTGTATTCTATCGGAAGTTTTGTACTTACCGTTTCTAACCCGGATAACGGATGTGTGGCTTCTTCGGCCCTTAATATTACCGAAGATACGACCATCCCTGTTGCTGAGGCAGGCACTAGCGATACGATAACGTGTACTCAAACTAGCGTCATCCTTGATGGAAGTAATTCTACCCAGGGGGCTGATATTGAGTACACCTGGTCCAACTCCTTGGGGGAAAACATAAGTGAAGAAATAAGTCTGGAAATTACAGATCCAGATACTTACGCACTATTGGTGACCAATACCACCAATGGTTGTACCGCTACAGATAATTTGATTATTTCAGAAGATACTGAAGTTCCCTCTGCAGCAGCCGGGTCGGATACTATTTTAAATTGTATAACTACCCTTACTTCTATCGGAGCCTCAGGCACATCTGTAGGAAATGAATTTGTTTATTCCTGGACAAACGCCAGCGATTCCACAATAGGCACAACTCCATTCATAAATATTTTTGAGCCCGGTAATTACTCCCTCGAAGTTTTAAATACCGAAAACGGATGTATTGATAGTGATAATGTAGTTGTAAACCAAGATACCATTAGCCCGACTGCTGCCGCGGGTACTGACGGAGTTCTTACCTGCAACAATCCATCTTTTATTTTAGATGGTAGCAGTTCTAGTTTGGGTCAAATATTTAATTACGAATGGACAGATTCAAGCGGTAATGTCCTTAGTAATATGCTAACACTGAGTGTAAATACCCCCAACATCTACACACTCAATGTCCTGAATACAGAAAATGGCTGTCAAGCGAATGCTCAGGCTATGGTCACTTCTAATGCCGGCCTTCCGACTATTCAGGCCACTGTAAGCGATACGCTTACTTGTGATGTCACAGCGGTCACTTTAGACGGGAGCAGTTCTACAAGCTCTACAGGCACTAACCTCCAATTTTCTTGGTCTAACTCCGGGGGCAATGTAGTAAGTACCCAAGCATCTACTACAATAAATGATCCCGGAACTTATTCATTAACAGCTACAGACCCCGCCAACGGATGTTCGGCTTCTCAATCATTAGAAGTGGAACAAAATGTAGTTGAGCCTACTGCCAACGCCGGAACCAACGATACCCTAACCTGCACATTCACATCCGTGCAATTGAATGCTTCTGCCTCTTCAGGTAATAACCTGCAATTCGAGTGGTTTGATTCTGATGGCCAAACTGTCGGACAAACAGATATATTCGATATAAATATTCCCGGCACCTACGAACTACTGGTTACTGATGGAATTAACGGCTGTACGGATGCTGCTTCGGTAATCATCAGTCAGGATACACTTAGGCCTATTGCCGATGCTGGCCCGCAAGGTTTATTAACCTGTGAATCCGAAACCTTCACCCTAAATGGAAGTTCCAGTTCTCAAGGTGCCCAATTTGCATATAACTGGTTAGACAATTCTGGAAACAGCATATCTGATCAGATTTCCACAAATACTATTGCTGCCGGCAACTACACCCTGGAAATAACCAATACGCTTAATGGCTGCAGTGCTTCTTCCTCTACTATCGTGAATATTGATACCATAACCCCCATCGCCAATGCCGGCCCAGATGGGGAATTGACCTGTGATCTGGTCAATATTACCTTGGATGGAAGTGCTTCCTCTGCTAATGGAACAGCACAATTTGTCTGGCTGGACACCCTTGGAAACACCCTTGGCCTTCAAACAAATATCAATATAAACAAACCCGGAGAGTACACCATCGTCGTGACGGATCTCGACAATGGCTGCCTTTCCTCAGATGTTGTTGAAATCACACAGGATGTTGCCCTTCCAACAGTAACTATTTTGCCCCCGGATACGCTCACTTGCACAACAGTTAATATTGACCTTAGTAGTCAGGGATCGAGCACAGGTAATGAATTTGCCTATGATTGGAGCGATCCCAATAGCCAAAGCATTGGTGATCAACCAACTTTGAACGTTGAGGCTCCCGGCACATATCAATTGACTATTGAAAATACGTTCAATGGCTGTAGTACGAACTCGACAGTGGAAGTCATTCAGGATACTTTAGTTCCCAATGCGATCGCTAATGTAAATGAAATACTAACTTGCCAGCTTACTTCCTTAGATATCGACGGAAGTCAATCATCTGGTAATGCTCCATTATTGTACGAGTGGTTCTTTAATGGAAACGCTACCGGAAGTGATTCGATTCTAACCGTTATTGAACCGGGGGATTACCAACTCATGGTCACCAATTCATTTAATGGTTGTGAAGATGCTACTTCAGTAACCGTTAATCAAGATACCGTACATCCTTTTATTACGGCTCAATTTTCTGATACACTTAGTTGTACGACACTTTCGAGTATTCTCGATGGGAATGGCTCTTCTTCAGGCACTATATTCGAGTATCAATGGACGAACCAAAGCGGTGGCTTGATTAGTCAGGAAATAGATGTTGAAGTAAATGAACCAGGAGACTACTCCTTTTCAATATTAAATACAGATAATGGCTGCCAAAGTAATCTTAACCTTTTCGTTCCATTAAATGATGTACTTCCGACTGCCCAGGCAAATGTTTCGGATGTTCTAACTTGTACCACCCTTTCTATCCCCGTCGACAATGGTGGTTCCAGCACCGGAGCATTTACCTATGATTGGATAGACACCGACAGCATAACCATTTTGGGTAATGATAATGTGTTGATTGTAGATCAACCCGGGGTCTATACCCTTATGGTAACAGATGTAATTAATGGTTGCACCTCTACAGATACCGTTGAAGTACAACAAAATGTCGAAAACCCGGAAGCAATCATAGATCCCAATAACACCTTTTTAATTACTTGTGATGATCCGATCATTAACCTCGACGGATTACCATCTCAACCTGGAGGCCAATTGACCTTTGATTGGGTATTTGAAGGCAGTAGTATTTCTTCTACAAATACGGCTTCCGCCGAAAACCCGGGATCTTACCTACTTACAGTTACAGATATTGTCAATGGATGTATTGATACCGCTACAGTTATTGTAAATGAAGACACCAATCCACCTTTTGTGAGTATTGCTCAACCCGATTTAATTACTTGTTCTGTGAATAACGTTTCCCTTGATGGAAGTAATTCTTCAACTGGCCCCAATTTCGGTTTGGAATGGTCTGGTCCACAAGTAGATGGTGATATAAATGCTGCGGTTACCGTAGCTGGTGCTCCTGGTGTTTACCAACTAATAGTGACTAATTTAAGTACCGGATGTACAAACAGTAGTACGGCAATTGTAGGCACCGACACCATAGCTCCTCTGGCTGTGGCTTCAGCAAATGAAACGATAGATTGCATTATACTGGAAGTTTCACTAGATGGCCAAGGCTCATCGGAAGGAGACGATTTCACTTACCAATGGACAAGCCAGGACGGACAAATAATTTCTGGCAACAGTTCCTTAAACCCTATGGTCAACAGTGCCGGCACCTATGAACTAGTAGTTACGAATCAAGACAATGGGTGTACAGCCAATGATTTTGCTCAAGTCATCGCCAATAATTCACCTCCGACAAATATCATTGCAAGCTTCAAATTGCCGTCTTGCTATGGAGATAATGATGGTCAAATTACTATTGAAGGAGCAACCGGAGGTACCCCTCCGTTCCTTTACGCATTCAATGAGGAAGATGTTTTCAAAAGCGATACCATTTTCAATAGCTTAAGTGCAGGGACTTACCCGGTTACCATCCAGGACATCAATGGCTGCGAATGGAGCGGCGAGCTTTTCCTCGATCAACCTGAAGAAATAGCCGCTGAACTGGGCAGTGAATTAACAATCATTTTGGGAGAAGCTGCCCGCTTGCAAGTTGAAACCAACCGCCTTGACGAGGCCTTGCAAAGTGTAAGCTGGGAATACTACGCAGACGGCAAGCTTTGCTTTGGAAGCATTGATGAAGATTGCAGAACCTTCATCGATACGCCATTCATAAATACCACATACCAAGTTGTAGTGGTTGATACCAATGGCTGTAGTGCCAGCGATGAAATTTTTGTTAGAGTTAAAAAGGATCGGGATGTTTTCATTCCATCGGCTTTTTCACCTAATGGCGATTCTAACAATGATCGATTTGGAATATTCACAGGAGAAAATGCTATTCAAATCAAGCGTTTCTCTGTTTTCGACCGCTGGGGAGACATCGTTTTCGACAGAGATAATTTTGCGCCTAATGATCCATCCAATAGTTGGGACGGAACTTTTAGAGGCCAAAATGTCAATCCCGGCGTTTATATTTACATGGCAGAAATTGAATTTATTGATGGTAAAGTTATTTTGTATAAAGGCGACGTGACTGTCGTCAAATAATAACATGAGTAGATAAATCTATGCTTAACAGCGCTATGCAAAGATTTTCACTAAACATGGCTCATCCCGAAAATTCGGGATGAGCCATGTTTTTATTTCTTAAAAATCTACACTCAAGCCAACCAACACATTCCTGCCAGCCTGAGGGAAAAAACCGGTCAAATTATACCGGTTTCCACCTTCCAATTGTGTGTAAGGGTCTACAGACCTGTTGTCAAAACCAGCAATATAACGATACGTCCAGGCATTCGATGAATATCGGGCATCAAATACGTTCCGGACGAGCAGAAGTAGCTTAATCGATTGTATCGATTTAAGCTTAAGCTCATAATTTACTCTAAAATCACTGTAAAAATAAGGATCAATGCTTGCTGATTCTCTGGACGTATTATCTATGTACTGACGACTTACATACTTTCCAAGCAGGCTGCATTCCAACTTTTGTTTGCTCGAATTGATCAAGGTATACGTTAATCCCCCGTTAAATAGAACACTTGGCGAAAATGCCAGATTCGTATTGGAATGCTCCACCACTTCTTGTCCTCCGGTATCCCAATTATCAATGTATTCCGTAAAAGAAGGAATAATATTTTCGCTCAGTGTTAGTGCTCCATCCAAAGTCAAACGATCCGTCATTTCCCACTGACCTATCCATTCTACCCCCAGGCGATAGCTATCCGGAATATTTACACGTACAGGTAATGCATCCTGATTAATCTGCCCTGTCAAAGCCAGTTGATCAATATATTTCATATAGAACCCATTAATATTAATTCTTTTATCGCTCCATGCACGTTCATAGCCCAATTCTACATCTAGTAAGGTTTCATGTTCTGGCAGTCGGTCAGGATCTGCATCTAAGAAATCAAAACGACCTGGTTCTCTGTTGGCTACAGCAAAAGAAGAATATATGCGCGTTTGATTATCGGGTCGATAGGTAATGCCTACCTTCGGGTTAAAGAAATGGTAATCGTTGCTTATTTTTCTGCTTCGATCCAGGGTTTCCAAATCATATCGTACATTTCGATACTGTAGATCTGTATATACACTCCATTGACGATTAAAAGATATATCGCCTTTGACGTAGGTTGTAATATCCGTTTTGTCAGCATCCGCGTCATAGTAGCGGTACCCTTGCTCTGCAGAAACGGCATATTCCGCCCAAATGATTTCTCCAAAATGATTGCCTATATAGTGATTGGCTGCTCCACCAAAGCTAAAATTCCAGTTATTTCCTTTTGTCTCCAGATAGTAAACGGCCCCAAAAAAATGATTGTCCAGCCAACGGCGCCGAATCAAACTAGTGTTTGTAATGGTATCTCCTCCGATTTCCAAGTCAGGCAGGCCATAAAAAGAAAAACTGGATTCGAAAGCATTTAACTCTCTGTCAATATATTCTTCAAAAAAGCCCTGGCCTCTGGTGTAATGCCCGCTAAGATTTAGCATCCAATTGCCTCCCAGTTCTTGCTGATAATGCAATTGATGATGGGTTTGAGTATAATCATCCACTTGATTGTCGTGGAAGCTTCCATCGGCTTTTGCCCCGGCAGGGTTAAAGGTACGCTGTTCTTCATCATCCACGAATTGAGCGGGCACCCCGAACCAAGCCTGGTAAGTCACTTCATGTCCATGGATCAAGATTGCATTCAAACGGCTTTTCTTACCCCAATAATTAGCGGATAAATAATAAGACTCCAACTCTGCTTCCGCCCGATCAATATAGCCGTCCGATTCAATCCTGGAAAGGCGACCTTCTACAGTAAAACGCTTATTAATAAGGCCACTGCCAAAATTGATACTACTTTTCAGCGTACCAAAGGATCCGATAGCACCACTTATGGTCCCGAACGGACGTTCATTTCTGCTTAAAGTATTCAGGTGCACTCCCGCACCAAATGCACCGGCACCATTAGTCGAAACACCCACGCCCCTTTGTATTTGAACACTTTCTACAGAACTGGCAAAATCGGGAAGGTTGACCCAGAAAGTCCCTTGCGATTCAGAATCATTCAAGGCTACTCCGTTTATTGTTACATTGGTTCTCGTACCATCGCTCCCCCGGATTCGCAAACCCGTATAGCCTATACCCGTACCGGAATCGGAGGTTTCAACGGCTGAAGGTGTCCATTTTAATAAAAAGGGCATATCTTGACCTACATTGGTTTGCTCCAAATCCTTTTCATACACATTAGAAAAACTAAATGGAGCAGACTTGTCCACCCGATAATCAATTATTGGGCCCGCCAGCTTAACACTTCGGGCTTTTAAGGACAGCTCTAAAGAAAATTGCTCCTTTCCGGATACAATAGCTATGGGCAAATTAAAATCCTTATATCCCATGAAAGCTGCGGTTAGTTGATACTCACCAGGCTCCAGGTCTAAATTGGAGATACTGAAATTTCCCCACTCATCAGCAACCGCCCCTTTGCTCATATCTTCAATGAACACAGAAGCGAACATCAGGGGCTCCCCCGTCTGATCATCCCTAATAATGCCTTCAATATTGACCTGAGCACTTAAATAATTAAAAATTAATAAACAAGCGGCAAGTTTAATTAGTCTTGATGCACGCATAAACAAAACAGTTTTTACTCATCAGAAGCGGCCAATAAAACAAACCTGGGCAGGAAAATGAATTAACTACTCACTCACAACATATTAAGATATTTAAATACGCCTGTCATTGGTAAAGCACATAATTGCGTGTTTTCCCAATGACAGGCGTATTTAACCCCCAATATGCTCTGAGTGATGTAGTTACAAGTAACACATCCCTTCCCGGCATTACCCGGGCAGGTTCGATGGGTATGATCTCAGCCAGTCGAGAAGATCCCGATTTAGGCACCCCAAATGAGAATTGTTAAAAATTATATTAAAACTTCTTCTATACTTAATCCAAATTTATCCTTAATGACCTCAATTGCACGATTTAACCGCTGCTCCTTCCCTCCTTCCAGTTCCACATAAGGAAAACCCAAAGCTAGTAATTCTTTTTTATATATTTCAAAAAGCTGCTCACGCTCTCCGGGATGTTCTCTTAATGGATCATAAACCCAGGGAATATCCGTACCACATAAAAAGTGCAATTGATAGCCCGCTTCTTTCAAACGCTCCTCAATCCACGGATGACAACGACCGTATTTATATTCCGACCAGACCTTTAGCACCACTAAATCCGTATCACAAAAGAAGAGTTTATTTGCCTCTTGTGCAGCTTCGGTTTCCCAACGAAATTGTTCTTGAGCAATTCGAAGCAAATCAACCTCTTTATATGACCTATCCAGTTGTTCTAAAAACGTTCTGGCATATTCTTTCACCCAAACCGTACCAAATGATTGCGCCAATTGCTGAGCAATGGTAGTCTTTCCTGTAGATTCTGGTCCGGTAATAGCGATTTTTATAGGTCGACTCTTCATCTTGTTTTAGATCTTTTGCAAAAATTGTGATGCCATAGAGTTTAAGAATGAGTCATCCCGAATTTTCGGGATGACTCATGTTTATACTCCACACAATCTGCTAAAGAAGGAGATTTTATTTAATTTTTAGAACACCAATCAGGAATAATCGTTTACCTTTATAAAAAATAGTTCCTTGGCAGAAATTGTGAAAAATGAACCTTCAAACATGAGTATTTCCGAATTTTTGGGATGAATCATGTTTGAAGATCCGCACAATTCACCAAAGAACGTAAATAATTCAGAAAGACAAGATAACCTAATTATGCATGATATAGAGCCATTTTACAGATGGCGAGATGATTACATTGCTTCTGACGATGAACGCTCGCCTTTTTACGGCAGGGTACATAGTGAATTCACTTTTAGCAATAAGGTATATAATTACTATATTCATCCTCAATGGGATAATTTTGGATCGCCTACTCTTTATGCTAAAATTCTCTTCGCCGATTATGATGAAGGATTTGCCATCATTGAATTAATCGGAGAATGGAACGATTGCATAAACAATGATGTTATGTTCTTCAAACGTGAGGTGATTGACCCCTTGGTTGATCAATACATTTCTAAGTTTATCATTATCTGCGAAAACGTCCTCAATTTCCATGGCTCCGATGACTGTTATTATGAAGAATGGTACCAGGAAGTAGTGGAAGACGATGGCTGGATCACGTTTGTGAATACGCTTCCTCACGTAGAGGATGAAATGAAAGACACCCAATTGCAACATTTTCTTAACTTTGGGGATCATTTCAATGATGTGAACTGGAGGCCACAAAAGCCTAAGATCTTTTATCAGGCTATACAGGCCATGGTCCACGGACAAATTAAAAAACTAGTTTTTTGATCTTTGACTTTGCATAAATCTGGATTTGTAAATATAATCGGTCGTCCCAATGTAGGAAAGTCTACATTGATGAATGCTTTGGTAGGCGAACGGATGTCTATTATCACCCATAAGCCTCAAACGACCCGGCACCGAATCATCGGCTTGCTGAATGGAGAAGATTTTCAACTGGTATTTTCCGATACCCCGGGAATCATCCAAGACCCGTCTTACAAAATGCAGCAAGCCATGAACCGCTTTGCTGAATCTACTTTTGAGGATGCCGATATCATGCTTTTTGTAGTGGATATCCAGGATGACTATCCTCCGGATGATCCTATTATTCTTTCCTTGAAAAAATTAAAGAATATTCCGCTATTCCTGGTTCTAAACAAAACGGATCTCGTAGCCCCGGAGGTAGTCTTGCAGAAAATTAAATGGTGGAACGACACCCTTCCTTTCCAGGAAATCATTCCTACTTCTGCACTGAATCAACTCAATACAGATAAACTTTTTCAATTATTGATCAAATACCTTCCGGAAGAACCAGCTTATTACCCTAAAGATCAACTTACGGATAAACCTGAACGTTTTTTCGTTTCAGAAATCATCCGTGAAAAAATACTAGAACAATACCAGCAAGAAGTTCCTTACTCCGTAGAAGTGGCTGTAGATTCTTTTAAAGAAGGTACCACTAAATCCGGAGAACCACTCGTTCGAATTACCGCCTACATTTTTGTGAATCGCAAAACACAAAAAGCCATTATAATCGGAAAAGAAGGACATGCTATAAAAAAACTCGGTACTCAAGCTCGCAAAGCACTGGAAGCCTGGCTCGACCAAAAGGTCTTCCTGGAACTACTGGTCAAGATCAAAGAAAATTGGCGAGATGATGATCGACTGTTAAAAAGATTTGGATATTAGTAATCAAAGAAAGTTAAACTCGAAGTTGTTAAAAAGCATTTCGTTGCCCCGGGCAACGAAATGCTTTTTTAAACAACTTCCTATTTAAAGTAATAATGGGGAACATAGTTGCAATAGTAGGAAGACCTAATGTAGGAAAATCAACCCTTTATAATCGCCTTATCGGAGAACGCGACGCCATAGTGGATGATACGAGTGGTGTTACACGTGATCGACAGTATGGAAGTTGTACCTGGAATGGAAAAACGTTCACAGTAGTAGATACTGGTGGATTCGTAGAAGGCTCGGATGATGTATTCGAAGCGGCAATCCGCTCTCAGGTCAAAATTGCCCTGGAAGAGGCACGTGTAATAGTCTTTATGGTAGATGTAACCACCGGAATTACCGACCTCGATGAGGAAGTCGCCCAAATGCTCCGTCGCACAGATAAACCTGTGATGCTAACGGTCAATAAAGTCGATAATGCGGAACGCATGATGGAAGCGAATGAATTTTACAGCCTCGGTATGGAAGATGTCTTTTTTCTTTCCTCTATAACAGGAAGCGGAACTGGAGAATTGCTCGATGCCATCACGGAACATATTGAGGAAGAGCAAGAACAAGCATCTGAAGTACCCCGATTTGCCATTGTAGGTCAACCCAATGTGGGTAAATCATCCCTGGTAAATGCCCTTCTAGGCGAAGAGCGTAACATTGTAACGGATATTGCCGGCACTACCAGGGACTCCATTCATACGCATTATCAAAAATTTGATAAAGATTTCATACTTATTGACACCGCCGGCCTAAGAAAGAAAACCAAAGTGCACGAAAACCTTGAGTTTTACTCCGTTATGAGAGCCATCAAAGCCATCGAAGAAGCTGATGTTTGCTTCCTTATGATCGATGCCCAAACCGGAGTAGAATCTCAGGACCTGAACATCTTCCGGCTGGCAATCAAGCGAAACAAAGGAGTGGTCGTACTTGTAAACAAATGGGACCTTCTGGACAAAGAAACCAATACTGCCCGTGACCTGGAGAAAGTGATAAAAAAACGCCTCGAACCCTTCAGTGATGTTCCGGTCATTTTTGTCTCGGCGCTTGAAAAACAACGCATCTTTAAGGCTATTGAATCAGGCATTGAAGTCTTCCACAATAGATCTCAGAAAATTAAGACCTCGCAGCTCAACGAAATCATGCAGGAGGCCATTGAGCGTTATCCTCCTCCTGCTTATCGGGGTAAATTAATCAAAATTAAATATGTAACGCAACTCCCTACTTATTTCCCCGCTTTCGCTTTTTTTGCGAGCCACCCCAAACACATCCGACAGCCTTACAGACAATATTTAGAAAATCAGTTGCGGAAAAATTTTAACTTTACGGGCGTTCCGATAAAAGTATTTTTCAGACAAAAGTAAATCGTTATGCCTTTTCACTCTACCCCTCTTCCCGGCTTATTCGTTTTCGAACCAAGAGTCTTTGAGGATGATCGTGGTTATTTTTTTGAAAGCTATAATTCAAATACCTTCAAAGATCGTGGTGTCAGCGCCGATTTCGTTCAGGATAATGAAGCAAAGTCAACCTACGGTGTCTTAAGAGGACTTCACTACCAAACACCTCCTTTTGCACAGGCCAAATTGGTTAGAGTAGTTGAAGGTGAAGTGTTGGATGTAGTGGTAGATATCAGAGAGGACTCCCATACTTATGGCCAGTGGTATAGCATTCGGCTCAGTGCAGAGAACAAAAAACAGCTATTTGTGCCAAGAGGTTTTGCACATGGCTATGTTGTGCTAAGCTCAACCGCCATTTTTTGCTACAAATGCGATAATTTTTACTCTAAGCCTCACGAAGGCGGCGTACTATACAATGATCCGAACTTAAATATTGACTGGGAAATTGATCTTAGTCAAGCCATCCTTTCGGAAAAGGATAAAAAGCAACCTGTATTTGGTCAACATATTAGTATGCAAACTGCGTAGGAGAATGAAGTTAATATTTACGAATGGTTTGCTGCCTTTGGCAAGCAAACCATTCGTAAATATTAACCTTAAAAAAAGACACAATGAAAAAAATAATCGTTACGGGTGCTAATGGCCAATTAGGCAGCGAATTCCAGCATCTCGCCCCTCAATTTCCTGAACTAGAGTTTCATTTCACCGACCGGAATGAGGCAGATATCCTCGATGCTTCCCAAATGCAAAGCCTTTTTAAATCAAATGCCTATGCTTATTGCATTAATTGCGCGGCTTATACTGCGGTCGATAAAGCGGAAACAGAACAAGAGCTTGCCCAACGATTAAATGTTACCGGTGTTCAAAATTTAGTGGATGCTTGTAAAATTATGGACACTCACTTTGTTCACTTTTCTTCCGATTACGTTTACCATTTGGATACGAATACGCCTTTAAAAGAGTCTGACAAGACAATCCCTCAAGGAGTCTATGCTCAAACAAAACTTGATGGAGAAATGACTGCTTTAAAGGCTCATAAAAAAACGACGGTTATCCGCACTTCATGGGTATATTCTTCCTTCGGGCATAATTTTGTAAAAACGATGCTTCGCCTTGGGAGGGAAAGAGATTCCTTGAATATCGTTTACGACCAAGTGGGTACCCCTACTTATGCCCGCCACCTTGCCCAAGCGGTATTAGATATCATCTCTCGACAATCCAAGGGCGAAATAGAGGCTCCTCAATTAAATGGCCTTTTCAATTACAGCAACGAAGGCGTTACCAGCTGGTATGATTTCGCGATGGCTGTTTTTGAATGGGCTAATATTTCCTGCGATGTGAGTGCTATTGAGAGCAAAGACTACCCTACCCCAGCAAAACGGCCTTTGTTTAGTTTGATGAATAAGGATAAGTTTAAGCAAACATTTGGGGTTAAAATTCCGCACTGGCGCGAGGGGTTGAAGGATTGTTTGAAGGAGTTGGGGGTTGTTAAAATAGATTAGTATTGCTCGCTAAGACGTCTCGTCTTACCCAGATCAAGTTGTTGCCCTCTTGGCCAGTAAAGCCGAAAAGAAATGCAAAAGCCCCGAAAACAGAAAACCCAGGTTAACAACGTAGAGTCAGTTCAAAAAAGCATCATATGGTTATGTAGTTTAAATCCGTGAACTACTTGAGCCTTCATCATTATTTAATTCTTCACGATTTGATTCCAATTCGTATCTTCTACTAAAAGCTTCTTGAGTCATCGAAAAATACTTGGCTAATTTAAGAACCATTCCTTTACTGATATTTCTTCTGTAGTTCAAAAAATCGTTTATCAATTGACGAGAGACGTCGAGTGATTTCGCCAATTCACTTTGGCTTATATTTGAATCCCCCATTAAACTTCTTAATAACTCTACAGGGTTTAACACATCTCCTTTTTCCTTCATTTTTCTCTGATCATAGTCCTCAATCAACAGCTCTAATAGCTCAATTTCATCTAAATTAGCTTCTTCATCTTCCAAAAGCAGGGCTTCATGTTTATTGCAATATTCATTGTATTGCGATAAGCTTTTAATGATTTTATATTTTATTGTAGTTACCATATTAGAACATATCTACTTCACAAACTTTTACTTTGTCATACTCTTGATGAGTGCCTACAAACCTTACGTACAATACAACTCGATTATTTCCGAATTTATAGCCACATATCAATCGATATTTATTTCCTCCAACATTAAACACGACACGATTAAAAGGCTTCCTTTCGCAACTAACAATATCTGCAGTTCCGAAACTTCTGGTTATATCACTAGGGATTTCCCAATCACAATATTTCAATTAACTATAAAAATCTTGAAATGCTTTTAGCATTATCAAATTTTGCCCGCAATGGTCTATTACGTTTGCCCATTTAAAGATTTTTACATTCATTCACCTAATATAAGCACAATCTTACTTGTACGCAAATTGCGTAGTAAATATTTTAACAGTTTTCCGAATGGCCTCCGAAGGCCACTGGTTCCGAGGTCATCTCGCCACCCTAGTGCTTCAGGAACTAAATCCTTGATAGCTTTAGAGGCGATTATTTTGGTGGCAAACGAGGCGCGAAGAGGGAGCATAGCCCAAAGCTACGTGACCGATGAGCAACGAAGTAGGCCGCCAAAAGAAGCCGTCAAAAGTGTCAAGGATTTAGTTCCTGAAGCACTAGCCTCCAACTTTAATATTTCCTTTTCCTTCTTTAAATAAAAATTAACGGCTTCTATCTTCTCTTAAGTCTAAATTTGTTCTAAAATCCTTATCAACCCACCTAGCAAGGTTGGTATAAATGGAAAAAGGCTTATATTGAAGTAATTTTAAAAGCAATTCACTGCCGCGGCAGGATAATTATTTATTGAATTGAAAAACCATTTTTAAAAAAATCAGTAACAATGATGAAAAAACATGTTTCTAAATTCTTTCGATTAAGCGTCCTGATTTTCTTTTTGGGCTTCCATTTAGCCCAATCTTTCGCACAAGATTTAGGCCTCGGTGTGAAAGCAGGCGTAAACATTATGAATTTCAATCTGGATAATGTTACCGAATTCAATACTTCGAATAATCGAAACCTTCAGGAAGAATACAATACCCTCATTGGCTTTAATGGGGCAGTATTTTTAGACGTCCGCTTCTCCAAGTTTTTTGCGCTTCAACCTGAATTGTATTTCAATCAAAAGGGCGGTTCCTATAAAGGAACCGGCGTAAACAGCGATGGCGTGGAAACGGTAGTTGAATACGACTTACGTGCTTTCTATGTAGAAGTACCCGTCCTAGCTAAGCTCTCTGCTTCTGATGACTTATGGAGGGTTTCTGCATTAATTGGGCTCAGTATTGCCATAGGAGCTGGTGGAAATAATAACTTTTCCATCCAAAACGATTTTGTCAATACCTCGAGGAAAGAGCAAATTGATTATGACGATGCTATTAACCTTGGCTTTCATACCGGCATTGCTGCAGAATTTGACCTCGGTCGAATTTGGTATTACTTCGAGGCACGCTACCTGCTTAATGTTAGTGAAACATCATTAGATGCCGTCGGAGATGCAAGTTTTAATACTATTGCGTTTTCTACAGGTTTCTTGATGCCTATTGGTAAATAATACCACTTAACGGTTAACGGTTAACGGATAACGGTTAACGGTTAACCGTTTCCCGTTAACCGTTTCCCGTTTCCCGTTAACCGCTTTTTAAGTCTTCCTTCTATCAAAACATCTCCTTCCTTACAAACTATTCCTACCTATTTATCGTTTTTTCTTTAATAGACTTGAGCTGCAGTTGCTTCTTGGAAGCATTTCATTTTGTCGCTATCTTTGAGAGATAAGATTATTTTAGAGAGCGGCACGCTACCGCGTGCCGCTCTCTAAAGAAAACACCTTTTCAAAAACAGTGAAAACATAGTGAAATGCCTCCCATCAGCAGTTTCAGATCAAGCTTAATAAAGTCATGTAAAGAGCCAAAACTAAAACTAATGTATAAAGCGATTCGATTTTCAATACTCTCATTCATATTACTATTCATTGGAGTTCAAAGTCTTTGGGCAACCCACAATAGAGCCGGCGAAATTACCTATCAACAAATAGGGCTAACCTCTATACGTTGTACCGTAACTACCTACACGAAAGCAAGTAGTGTTCCTGCCGATAGAGACAGCTTAGAAATATGCTGGGGAGATGGCAAATGTGAATGGGTGCGAAGGGTGAATGGTTCTTTAGGCCCCGGGGGTATTCCGGTAGGAGAATTCCTTCCAAATGATACCAAAAGGAATTTGTATGTTTCGGAACACACCTACCCCAGTTTAGGGCATTTTGTCATCTCAATGACAGACCCCAACAGAAATGGGGGAATCCTTAATGTCAATGCTCCAAACTCAGATAATGTCCCTTTTCACATTCAAACAACTTTAACGCTTTTCAATCAGCAATTTAAAGGAGACAATAACTCCCCCATTCTTCAACAACCGCCTATTGATATAGGCTGTGTAGGGCAACCGTTCGAACACAACCCCAACGCATTCGAACCCGACGGGGACAGCCTTTCCTATCATCTGGTCATTCCCCTTCAGGATGTCAATACAGAAGTGCCTAATTATAAATGGCCCTACGAAATTGAACCAGGGCCGGATAATGAACTTACATTAGATCCCGTAACTGGTGATTTAGTTTGGGATGCTCCTCAAAGAGCCGGAGAGTACAATATAGCCATCAGGATCATCGAATACCGGGATGGGATACCAATCGATACGTTACTTCGAGATATGCAAATTCTGGTTAAAGATTGCGATAACCTTCCCCCTGTTGTCCAGGCTCCTTCAGAAATCTGTGTTGTTGCAGGTGAAGTTATTGAGTTTGTAGTAACAGCTACTGACCCTGATGTCGATCCTTTCCAACAGGTAGAGTTAACCGCTCTTGGCGGGCCTTTCGTGGTGCCTTTTAGCCCTGCCACCTTTAGTGCTCCGGGGGGCTTTAACAATCACCCGGTTCTGGGTACATTCCGTTGGCAAACAACCTGCGAACATATCTCCCGGCAACCATATACGGTAGTTTTCAAAGCCGTAGATGATCATCCCGTTCCACTGACTGACCTTAAAACACTGCTCATAAAAGTTGTTGGTCCGCCTCCGGAGGATGTGCAAGCTGCTGCTGAAAGTTCAACCATTGAGGTGAGTTGGGAGCTACCTTATGTTTGTGAAGATGCTGCCGAGGAATACTTCAGGGGCTTCTCCGTTTGGCGGCGACAGGGGCCTAATCCGTTTCCTGCAGATACCTGTAATCCGGGAATTGACGGACAAGGCTACCAGCGATTAGCCATTGATTTCCTGGATATCAAAGACGGAAGATATGCCTATATCGATAACGATGTAGAACGTGGCCGAACATATTGTTACCGAATCCTGGGAGAATTTGCTAAACTTTCAGCGGGTGGCTTTGAATTCAATCGAGTTCAAAGTCTTCGATCGGAAGAAGTCTGTATTCAATTGAGCAGAGATATTCCGCTCATTACAAATGTCGATGTACTTACCACGGACCCACAGGACGGCCGAATCTTTATCCGCTGGTCAAAACCAGTAGCAGAAGACCTGGATACCCTTCAAAACCCAGGGCCTTACCGCTACCAGCTGCGGCGAGCCACTGGCTTTACTGATAATGGCTTTACCCCTATTCCAGGTGCCGATTGGAGCAGTCCTACTTTTAGTGGAGCAAATGATACGATATACATTGATAGTACCGGACTAAATACCCAAGATAACCCTTACACGTATCAATTGGCGTTCTTTGTCGCTGGGGAATCAGAACCTCTTGGCACCATCGATGCCTCATCTGTGTTTTTGAGCAGTGAACCAACCGATAACACCAATATTCTCACCTGGGAGGCTGATGTTCCCTGGGATAATTTCTTACATACTATATTCAGGAAATTACCCGGTTCTGCTACTTTTGATTCCCTGACTACCGTATCGAGCCCTACTTACAGAGATGAAGGGCTTACCAACGGCCTTGAATATTGTTACTACGTAAAAACAATCGGATCTTATGGAATTGAAGGGATAGATAGTCTTTTATTTAATCGATCTCAGGAACTTTGCTCTGTACCAATTGACAATGTACCGCCATGCCCACCTGTATTGCGCGTCAGCAATGACTGTCCAACCGCTTCCGATAATGCTCTCGAAGAATTTTTTATAAATAGACTAGGTTGGGACAACCCAAATGATTTATGCGAAGAAACGGATGATGTCGTTGGGTATAATGTATATTATTCTCCTGTAGAAGGCGGCACATTCGAAATTATCGAACGCATAAATTATCTTTTGCAGCCCAATATTTATTCCCCTGCCGATACTACGCTGGAGCATCGTTCAGAAACGGGCATTGCAGGTTGCTATGCCGTAACTGCTATTGATAGCTTCAACAATGAAAGCGCTTTCAGCAATATCTTCTGTGTCGACAACTGCCCGGTTTACGAGTTGCCAAATGTATTTACACCAAACAGTGATGGGCAAAATGATTTTTTCATTCCATTCCCTTACAGATTCGTAGAATCCGTTGATTTTAAAGTTTTCAATAGATGGGGGCAGTTGGTCTTTGAGACCCAGGACCCCAACATCAATTGGGATGGAAATAATGAGAGTGGCTCTGAACTTTCTGAAGGAACTTACTTTTATACTTGTACCGTTTTTGAGCAACGATTAGAAGGTGTTACTCAAAGCCCCGTATTGTTAAAAGGGTTTATTGAACTCATTCGTGGAGAACGATAAACTATCTTGAAAAGAATAAAAATAAAATATGTTTACCGGAATTATTGAAACCGTAGGAATTATTGAAAGCGCTCAATCGGAAGGTTCTAACCGAATACTTACTATCGCGTCTCCCATTTCTGACGAACTAAAAATAGATCAAAGTGTAGCTCATAATGGCGTATGCCTAACGGTTATGGGCAGGCAAAAAGGCAAACACCAAGTCACCCTGGTAGAGGAAACACTTATTCGCAGTAACCTTGGGCAGATGTCTGTAGGTAAAAAACTCAATCTCGAACGTTCCCTTTCTCCAACTGCTCGCCTAGACGGTCATATGGTTCAAGGCCATGTAGATACGACTGCTTTTTGCAAACACGTTGAAGAAAGAAACGGAAGCTGGTTTTATACCTTTCATTGTAACGATCCAGCGATTCAAAGCATGCTTGTGGATAAAGGATCAATATGCATCAATGGAGTAAGTTTAACAGTTGTTAAACCCGAAGGCAAGGAATTTTCCGTAGCAATCATTCCTTACACCTACGAAAATACGACCTTTAAATCTATAAAAGAAAACGACTTGGTCAACCTGGAATTTGATATCGTAGGAAAATACATTGTTAATTACATGAATAACATTAAAGCATCCCTCATATCCGAGATAAAATCCTCCTTAGAGGATAAATAAAAAAAAGGGCTATTTTTCGAATGAAAAATAGCCCCTTTTTTTATCTATGCTCTAAGGAGGATTCCTCCTATCCTAACTGCTCTAATTCCTCCTCCTCTTCCATACGTGCTTCTTCGCGAAGTCTTTGTCTCTCGTAAGCTTCATTGGTAGCTACATACAAGTCATCATAAACGCGTAGGCCGGTACCAGCAGGAATCTTCTTCCCAACGATTACATTTTCTTTCAATCCATACAAGTTATCCTCTTTAGCAGCAATAGCTGCCTGGCTGAGTACTTTTGTCGTTTCCTGGAAGGAAGCGGCTGAAATCCAGCTTGTTGTACCCAAAGAAGATTTCGTAATACCTTGAAGTAATGGGCTAGAGGTAGCTGATACTGCATCGCGGTATTCTACCAATTTTTTATCACTTCTCTTTAAGAAAGAGTTTTCTTCTCTGACCTGGCGCAGGGTAACCAACTGTCCTGGCCTTAGACGGCTGGAATCTCCTGAATCCATAATAAACTTCTTATCAAAGATCCAGTCGTTCATTTCAAGAAAATCATATTTTTCTACTGCTTCTCCTTCAAGGAAGCTCGTATCTCCCGCATCTTCGATCTGAACCCTTCTCATCATTTGACGCACGATAACCTCAATGTGCTTATCATTGATACCGATACCCTGAGAGCGGTATACCTCCTGTACTCCATTTACAAGGTACTGCTGTACAGCAAACGGCCCCTTGATATTCAAGATATCTCTTGGTGCAGTTGCTCCATCAGAAAGAGGCGTACCCGCGCGAACAAAGTCTCCGTCCTGAACCAGAATATGCTTGGAAAGACCAATCAAATACTTACGTTTTTGACCATCCTTCGCTTCTACGATAACTTCGCGATTACCTCTCTTAATCTTACCGAAGGAAACCACTCCGTCAATTTCAGAAACCACTGCCGGGTTGGATGGATTACGAGCTTCGAAAAGCTCTGTTACCCTTGGAAGACCCCCTGTGATATCCGCAATCTTACCCATCGTACGTGGAATCTTAGCGATCTTCTCCCCTGCTTTGATCTCTTGCTTATCCTCAACTGATAGATATGCCCCTACCGGGAGGTTGTAAGATCTCATTGCCTCCCCGGCTGCATTTCTAATGTGGATAGTCGGGATTTTACGCCTTTTCTTGGATTCGATAATGATCTTTTCGGCATATCCCGTTTGATCATCTCTTTCCAGGCGATAAGTAATCCCTTCTTCAATAGATTCGAATTCAATAAGTCCGGCAAATTCGGAGATGATTACCGCATTGAACGGATCCCAGTCACAAATCTTATCTCCTTTCTTGACCATTTGCCCTTCTTCTACATACAATGTAGCTCCATAAGGAAGATAATTAGCTGAAAACTGTTTGCCAGATCTTGGATCCACGATACGGATTTCTCCAGTACGCGATAGAACAATTTTCTCTAATTTCTCCTCATTTTTACTTTCAACAGTCGTAACACTATCAAACTCAATTTTACCTTCAAACTTCGAAACCATCTCAGATTCTGATTTGGTTACCGAAGCAACCCCCCCTACGTGGAAGGTACGTAAAGTAAGCTGTGTACCTGGTTCACCAATTGATTGCGCAGCAATGATTCCTACTGAGTCACCGGGTTCGGCGATACGACCCGTCGCAAGGTTTCTTCCGTAGCACTTGGTACAAACACCACGCTTCGTTTCACAGGTCAATACAGATCGAATGGTTACTTCTTCAATTCCAATTTCGTCAATACGTTCGGCTATTGCCGCATTTATGAACTCGCCAGCTTTTAAAATTAATTCCTCTGTTTCAGGATGATAAATATCATGAAGCGTATAACGCCCTTCTATACGAGACGCCAAAGTCTCTACAATTTTATCATTTTCAATAAAGGCTGTAGTCTCAATCCCTCTGAGTGTATTACAATCTTCTTCCAGGATAACAACATCCTGAGCCACATCCACAAGACGACGGGTCAGATAACCAGCATCCGCTGTTTTCAAAGCCGTATCGGCCAAACCTTTACGGGCACCGTGTGTAGAGATGAAGTATTCCAAAACCGATAACCCATCCACGAAGTTTGATAAAATCGGGTTCTCAATTACGGCACCACCTGTATCTCCGGATTTTCTCGGTTTCGCCATCAAGCCCCGCAAACCACACAACTGCTTGATCTGCTGCTTTGAACCACGAGCTCCTGAGTGAAGCATCATGTATACAGAATTAAACCCTTGCTTATGCTCTGCCAACTCTTTCATCAATGTTTCCGTAATTGAGTTATCTGCAAAGGTCCACTTATCAATGATCTGGTTATAGCGCTCATTAAATGTAATAAGCCCCATATTATAGTTCTCCCAAACTTCTTCTACCTCAGCTTGTGCTTCATCCAGGATCTGTTGTTTAACGGAAGGCGTAATCAAATCCCCTAAGTTAAAGGACAAACCTCCTTTGAAAGACCACAAGAAGCCCATTTCTTTAATGTTATCAAGAAATTCTGCCGTAGTGTAGAAGCTCGTTCTCCGGATTACGTTACCAATAACCTTCTTAAGATTTTTCTTGGTAAGCAACTGGTTAATGTAAGGCACATTTTCCGGCACTTTCATATTGAAAATCACACGGCCTGCCGTAGTTTCGATCAAACGCGTTACCAGCTCGCCATTCTCATCCTCTACCTTAGCGCGTACTTTAATGATGGCATGTAAATCAAGGCCTCCTTCGTTATAGGCAATAAGCACTTCTTCTGGAGAATAGAACTTGCGTCCTTCCCCTTTCACTATTACACCATCCATAGAGCGTTTCTCTTTGGAGATGTAGTATAGTCCCAATACCATATCCTGAGATGGAAGGGTAATCGGAGACCCATTTTGAGGATTCAACATATTGTGAGAAGACAGCATCAATACCTGCGCCTCCAAAATGGCTGGTTGGCTTAACGGTACGTGAACCGCCATCTGGTCACCGTCGAAATCCGCGTTAAAAGCACCACAAACAAGTGGGTGTAATTGAATTGCCTTACCTTCAATCAATCTAGGTTGAAATGCCTGGATCGACAATCGGTGCAGTGTCGGTGCCCGGTTCAGCATTATGGGGTGTCCTTTCAAAATATTTTCAAGGATCTCCCAAATGACCGGATCTTTACGATCGACTAATTTTTTAGCAGACTTAACCGTTTTTACAATACCTCTTTCAATCAACTTTCTGATTACAAAAGGTTTGAAAAGTTCTGCTGCCATTTGCTTAGGTAAACCACACTCATGTAGCTTCAGAGTAGGCCCTACCACAATTACGGAACGGCCAGAGTAATCAACCCTTTTCCCGAGCAAGTTCTGGCGGAAACGACCTTGCTTTCCTTTAAGTACATCACTCAAAGACTTCAATGCCCGGCCACCTTCAGCTTTTACAGCATTTGATTTACGAGAATTATCAAAAAGGGAATCTACCGCTTCCTGCAACATCCGCTTCTCATTCCGCAAAATTACCTCTGGTGCCTTAATTTCTAACAAACGCTTCAAACGGTTATTACGAATGATTACCCTTCTGTATAAATCGTTAAGATCGGAGCTCGCAAAACGCCCACCGTCCAGAGGGACCAAAGGTCTCAATTCCGGTGGAACCACAGGCAAATATTGGATTACCGTCCATTCTGGCCGGTTTTCCATTCTTGTTTGACCGTCGCGGAAAGCCTCAACAACCCTAAGGCGTTTTAATGCCTCCGATTTACGCTGTTGGGAGGTCTCATTAGCTGCCTGGTGACGAAGATCGTAAGAAAGCTGATCCAGATCAAGGCGTTCCAGCAGATCTCTAACGGCTTCTGCCCCCATTTTCGCTACAAACTTATCCGGATCGGTATCTTCGAGCATCTGATTCTCCTTAGGTAGGGTATCCATGATTTCGAGGTATTCCTCTTCAGTCAAAAGATCCATTCCTGTAATTCCATCCCCCTCTTTTACACCCGGCTGAACTACTACATAGCGCTCGTAGTAGATAATACTTTCCAGCTTCTTGGAAGAAAGCCCCAACATGTAGCCAATTTTATTTGGCAACGACTTGAAAAACCAGATATGCACTACAGGAACCACCAGCTTGATGTGTCCCATTCTTTCACGTCTTACTTTTTTTTCAGTAACTTCTACACCACAACGATCACAAACAATCCCTTTATAACGAATTCGCTTATATTTACCGCAGTAACATTCATAATCCTTTACCGGCCCGAATATACGCTCACAGAATAGACCATCTCGCTCAGGCTTGTAAGAACGATAGTTTATAGTTTCGGGCTTCAATACTTCCCCATAAGAGCGCTCCAGAATATCATCCGGAGAAGCCAGGCTTATTGAGATCGTATCAAACTCCCTTTTTTGCTTTACATTTTTTTTGAATGGCATATATCAATATTAGAGTAGTTATTCAGAAAAAAATTGACTTAGTCTTATCGAGGCTGTCTCATAAGTAATTCGTTTGTCTCGGGAGGAGTATTTTCTATTCGTTCTTTGACAAATTGTGTGGAACTTCAAAATGATAACCCTTTCAGCCACAAGGGCATTCAAGGGTTATCATTTTGAAGTTCCATTTTCCACAATTTATGTCAAAGAACTTTTCTATTGAGAGGGGTTCTTCTTTAAATTTTCACTAAAAATTTAAAGAAAAAAACGCCTCTCAATAAAGAAAATTTCCTGCCATGCGCAACGAACCTATTTATGAGACAGCCTCAATGAACAGATTTCTATTCAAATTTCACCTCTAGTGCTAGTCCACGTAATTCGTGCACTAGTACGTTGAATGATTCCGGTATATTTGGATCTGGTAGCGGGTCACCTTTTACGATGGCCTCATAGGCTTTCGCCCGACCAATAATATCATCAGACTTAATGGTAAGAAGTTCCTGCAAAATGCTGGCAGCTCCGAAAGCCTCCAGTGCCCATACCTCCATTTCACCAAAACGCTGACCACCAAACTGTGCTTTACCACCCAATGGCTGCTGCGTAATCAATGAGTAAGGACCAATAGAACGAGCGTGCATTTTATCATCTACCATGTGCGATAATTTCAGCATGTAAATAACCCCTACGGTTGCTTGCTGGTGGAATCGATCGCCTGTTTCTCCGTCGTGCAAGTAGGTCTGTCCAAGACTTGGCAAGCTGGCTTTATCACAGAACTCATCAATTTCCTCCAAGCTGGCCCCATCGAAAATC
The DNA here is from genome assembly GCA_964537285.1 of uncultured Saprospiraceae bacterium. Classification (GTDB taxonomy): domain Bacteria; phylum Bacteroidota; class Bacteroidia; order Chitinophagales; family Saprospiraceae; genus CAZHZT01. The sequence continues at coordinate 57,922 of CAZHZT010000013.1, forward strand.
GGTGTACCGAATTTCATGCCCAACTTCTCTCCGGCCCATCCAAGTACGGTTTCGAAAATCTGCCCAAGATTCATCCTTGACGGCACTCCAAGGGGGTTTAGAACAATATCCACCGGAGTTCCATCTTCAAGGAAAGGCATATCCTCAATCCTTACGATCCTTGCCACAATTCCCTTATTACCGTGCCTTCCTGCAAGCTTATCACCTACTTTAAGCTTACGCTTTTTAGCCAAATAAACTTTTGCAAGTTTTAATACCCCTGCCGGAAGCTCATCCCCGATACTAACGTTAAATTTCTCTCTCTTGTATCTTCCTATCTCCTCATTTAACTTAATTGTATAATTGTGCAACAGTCGAGCAACCAAAGTATTCGTATGAGGATCATCCGTCCAGTTACTGTAATCAACTACCGTGTAGTCAATGTCACGAAGTACAGGAGGTGTAAATTTCGTTCCTTTAGTAATTAATTCCTCGTTGTAGATACTCTTTACGCCCTGAGCAATTTTATCCTTGATCAATACCAGTAATTTATCAATCAATTTGGTGCGCAGCTCGTTGGTCGCAATCGCATGTTGTTCATCTAGTTTGTTCAGAAGTTCTTTTTCCTGAACTTTTTGAACTTTATCTTTTTTCGCGCGTGCAAACAATTGCTTGTTGATAACAATGCCTTTCAAAGATGGAGGCGCTTTCAAACTAGCATCCTTAACATCTCCGGCTTTATCACCAAAGATGGCGCGAAGTAATTTTTCCTCTGGTGTAGGATCTGACTCCCCTTTAGGCGTAATCTTTCCTATGAGGATATCACCGTCTTTCACCCAGGCACCAACCCGGATGATCCCATTTTCATCGAGATCTTTTGTTGCTTCTTCACTAACGTTTGGAATATCATTTGTCAGTTCTTCCTCACCAAGCTTAGTATCCCGTACATCCAGCTCAAAGTGCTCAATATGCAAGCTGGTAAAGACATCTTCTCTTACCACACGTTCGGAAAGTACAATAGCATCCTCAAAGTTATATCCTTTCCAGGGCATGAATGCCACTTTCATGTTTTGCCCAAGTGCTAACTCCCCTTTTTGAGTTGCATATCCATCACAAAGGATCATTCCTCTGACTACACGATCACCTTTTCTTACAATTGGCTTCAGGTTGATACAAGTACCCTGGTTCGTTCTTCTGAACTTTGTCAATTTGTAGGACTTCTTGCTATCCTCGAAAGAAACCAGTTGATCTTCAGGTGTTCGATCATAACGGATTACAATTTCGTTAGCATCAACGTATTCCACTACTCCATCACCTTCGGCATTGATCAACATTCGGGAATCACGCGCCACTTTACCTTCCAAACCAGTACCCACAACAGGCGAATTTGGACGAATAAGCGGTACAGCCTGACGCTGCATGTTCGATCCCATCAAGGCACGGTTGGCATCATCGTTCTCAAGGAAAGGAATCATAGAGGCAGAAACCCCAACAATCTGGTTAGGAGCTACATCCATGTATTCGATCTCTTCCGGAGTCAAAACCGGGAATTCACCGTGTTCCCTGCATTTGATACGATCCGAAATAAATGCTCCACCTTCTTCAATTGGGGCGTTGGCCTGAGCGATTTTCTTAAAATCCTCTCCTTCAGCAGATAGATATTGGATATCCCGATCCATTTCTACCACACCATCTTTCACAGGGCGATAAGGAGTTTCAAGGAAGCCCATTTTATTCACCTTCGCCAATACACATAATGTAGAGATCAATCCAATGTTAGGCCCTTCCGGGGTTTCAATAGTACAAAGACGGCCATAGTGAGAATAGTGAACGTCCCGCACCTCAAAGCCCGCACGTTCCCTGGAAAGCCCTCCGGGACCGAGCGCCGAAATTCTTCTTTTATGCGTTATTTCAGAAAGCGGATTCGTCTGATCCAAAAACTGAGATAATTGACTCGTTCCAAAAAAAGAGTTAATTACTGAGGACAATGTACGCGCATTGATCAGGTCAATTGGCGTAAATACTTCGTTATCCCTGACATTCATCCGTTCACGGATAGTACGTGCCATACGGGCAAGACCTACGCCAAACTGTGCATACAACTGCTCTCCTACTGTACGAACACGACGATTGCTCAAGTGATCAATATCATCGATCTCAGCCATCTGATTCATCAAACTCACAAGGTATTTAACGATTGAGATGATATCCTCTTTCGTTAACACCAAAGTTTCAGTAGGAATATTCGTTTTCAGCTTCTTATTGATCTTGTATCGGCCTACTTCTCCAAGATTGTATCTCTTGTCAGAAAAGAAGAGTTTATCGATAATACCTCTCGCGGTTTCTTCATCCGGTGGATCGGTACCACGCAGCTGACGATAGATGTACTGAACCGCTTCAATTTCCGAGCTCGAAGGATCTTTCTGAAGCGTATTATAGATGATAGAATAGTCTTCTTCTATATCTTCTCTTTGCAGAATAACGATTTCGGTATCTGCTTCGAGGATCAGTTCGATGTTTTGTTCATCAAGGATACTATCCCGCTCAAGAATAATTTCGTTACGTTCAATAGTAACTACCTCCCCGGTATCTTCGTCAACGAAGTCCTCCGTCCATTTCTTCAATACCCTTGCTGCTAATTTTCTTCCAAGCGAATTCTCCAGGCTATCTCTATCGGCAGAAATTTCTTCAGCCAGATCAAAAATATCCAGGATTTCCTTGTCGGAATCAAAACCAATTGCTCTAAGTAAAGTCGTAACAGGGAATTTTTTCTTACGGTCAATGTAAGCATACATAACCGTGTTGATATCCGTAGCGAACTCCATCCAGGCGCCCTTAAAAGGAATAACCCTGGCGGAATAAATTTTCGTTCCGTTAGGGTGAAAACTTTGCCCGAAGAAAACTCCGGGAGAGCGGTGAAGCTGAGAAACAATAACCCTTTCCGCCCCATTGATCACAAAAGTTCCCTTTGGGGTCATGTAAGGTATGTTCCCAAGGAAAACATCCTGAACAATAGTTTGAAAGTCAACGTGCTCCTCATCATTACAGGAAAGACGAAGCTTCGCTTTAAGGGGTACGCTATAGGTCAACCCTCTTTGCATACACTCTTCGACAGTATAGCGGGGAGGATCTATAAAGTAGTCTAAAAATTCAAGTACGAAAATGTTCCGCGCATCAGTAATAGGAAAATTTTCCTGAAATACCTTGTACAAGCCCTCATTCATACGATTTTCGGGCGTAGTTTCAAGTTGAAAGAATTCTTTAAAAGATTTCAATTGTATTTCAAGAAGATCCGGATAACCTGAAGGTAATTTGATTTTTCCGAAGTTAAAGCGTTTCGCTTCTTCGGTATTAGGTAAGACACCGTGCCTCATTGATATATGATTCGTGTTTATGATTTTCCAATCTAGTTGGGGAGAATACCCCTAAGTAAAAGCCAAATAATAATTCTCCGATTTGGGCGGTCATTTTTGAAACCATACTTCGTTGAAAAGCTTCGCTTATGCCCTGCATTGCCTACTTTTTTCGCCTCGTTTGGCTTCAAAACGAACTCCCCTAAATCAAAAGCTTAATTTTTAGCTGTTACAAAAAAATAAGGTTCTTTGACATAAATTGTGATAAAATGAAGTTTAAAAATGATAACCCCTTCAGCCAGCAGGGCATTCAGGTCTTATCATTTTTAAACTCCACACAATTTGTCAAAGAACGAAAAATAAAAAACCTCAATTTACTATAACTAAGAAATCAAGTATATTGTTTATTTTTGCCATCGGTATAGTGTACGTATATGAAACGATCACTAGATAAAAAAATTTCAGAGACGACAATAGGCCTAGCCGATACTAACTACCGGCTAAGCCTCTTGTGAAACTATTTTGGGATAACCCCAGCATAACCGCCGGAATTACTTCAACTCAACTTCAGCACCCAAGGCCTCAAGCGCCTCTTTAATTTTCTCAGCTTCTTCTTTAGGAACACCCTCTTTGACCGGGCCAGGAGCACCGTCAACGATTCCTTTCGCATCTTTCAATCCAACCCCAAGAAGCGTTTTAACCTCTTTTACAACTTTGAGTTTAGCGGATCCGGCAGAGTTAAGAATTACGTCGAATTCTGTTTTCTCCTCAACAGCTGCTTCTACACTATCTGCTCTTGCACCAGGAGCAGCAACAGCAACTGCAGCAGCAGCCGGCTCGATATTATAATCATTCTTAAGTATCCCTGCCAAGTCATTGACCTCTTTGATAGTAAGGTTGACCAGCGTTTCTGCAAGCTCTTTTAAATCTGCCATTTTACAATAATTTAAATAATTTTCAGTACTAAAATGTTTAAAACCAATATGTGCGTGTAAAACTTGGAAGCCTTAATTAATTTGCATTAGCTATCGCCCTTGGGTTCTCCCCCGCGTTCTTCTAATGCTTTCAATAAATTCATAATTGTGTCCCCTCCTGACTTCAGAGCACCTACTAAGTTCTTTATCGGTGATTGTAACAACCCGATAACATCCCCGATTAATTCTTCTTTCGACTTAAGTTTCGTAAGTGCTTCTATACTCTCATCTCCTTCATAAATTGCTGAATCAATGTAAGCAGCTTTCAGGATCGGCCTTTCATTATCTTTTCTAAAATCCTTTAATATACGGGCAGGAACATTATTCACCTCTGTAAATAGTAATGCAGTAGGGCCTTTAAAAGCCGGGAAGATGCCTTCATAGTTCTTTTCTTTAGGAGCACCTTCCAGAGCCTTTTTTGCTAAGGTATTTTTTACTACGCGCATTTCAACGCCCTGTTCAAAGCAAAGCCTTCTGAAAGCATTTACTTTTTCCACAGTCATTGTTGAGGCATCAGCCACGTAAAAGAAAGGAGTATTTTCAAATTTATCTTTGAGTTCTTCAATTAGAACAGTTTTTTCCGCTTTTGTCATTTCTAAAAATTTATAGGAGCTTTAACATAAAATTTATAAAACAAAGCCATAATCACCTCTGGTCAATTACCAAAATTAACGAACTGTTTTAGTGTCAATTGGAATCCCCGGACTCATCGTACTAGCAACAGTTAAGGACCTCAAATAGATCCCCTTAGCTGTAGAAGGCTTCATTTTAATTAAAGTATCAAGAATTTCATTAGCGTTATCTGCAAGCTTATCCGGAGCGAAAGAAACACGCCCAACCGAAGCATGGATGATGCCATACTTATCAACACGGAAAGAAATCTTACCTTTTTTCACTTCAGCTACAGCTGCACCAACATTGGGTGTTACGGTACCTGTTTTGGGGTTGGGCATCAACCCTCTTGGCCCCAGTATACGCCCCAAACGACCTACCTTTGCCATAACATTAGGTGTCGCAATGACCACATCAACATCTGTCCAACCACCTTGAACTTTTTCAACAAATTCATCCAGCCCCGCATAATCAGCCCCGGCATCCAAAGCTTCCTGTTCCTTATCCGGTGTACAGAAAACAAGTACGCGCTTTGTTTTACCTGTACCATGAGGCAAACTAACCGTTCCCCTCAAGGCCTGATCCGCTTTACGTGGATCTACTCCGAGCCGCACATGTATATCAACGGAAGCATCGAATTTTGCAGTGTTAATTTCCTTTATAAGCCCCATGGCCTCAAGGATAGAATATTCCCTGCCCTTTTCAACTTTCTCGTTTGCAGCTTTACGTTTTTTAGAAACTTTACCCATTATAAAAAGTTTTGAGGTCCGAACGTCCTTTTTTCAAGTTTATAAATTCTTGCCATTCGGAAAGAATCTGATCTAAAATGAAAAAGAACTTCCTCTGATATGAAAAAATATCTTCTTTGAAAAATTGTGTGGAATTTGAAAATGATAGCCCTTGAATGCCCTTTTGGCTGAAAGGATTATCATTTTGAAGTTCCGTTTTTTCACAATTTATGTCAAAAAACTAGAATTATTAACTATCGCTTGCACTTTCGCCAGAAGCCCACGGTGGAGGACCATCAACGGTAAGTCCCATGCTACGAGCCGTACCTGCTATCATACTCATTGCTGATTCGATTTTGAAGGCGTTAAGATCCGGCATTTTATTTTCAGCAATTGCTTTGATCTGGTCCCAGGTTACCTTACCTACTTTGTCCCGGTTAGGTACTGAAGAACCTTTTTTAATTTTAGCGGCTGCCATCAGCTGAATAGCTGCAGGAGGCGTTTTGATAACGAATTCAAAAGACTTATCTTTAAAAACAGTTATCACCACCGGAAGAAGTGCCCCCATATTATCTTGGGTTCTAGCGTTAAAACGCTTGCAGAACTCCATGATATTCACCCCTTTCGCACCCAGCGCCGGACCAACGGGAGGAGCCGGATTTGCCTGGCCACCTTTTACTTGTAATTTGATAAACGTTTCGACTTCCTTAGCCATCTTTCATTGTTTTATTTCAAGTTGCATCTTTCAAAAAAGGAGATCCTTACCACAATCCTTACTTACATATTCTCCTGCTAAACGCGACTTGATTTAATTTATAACCTTTTCTAAGCGTTTTTCTCGACTTGAACAAAGTTCAGTTCTACTTCTGTACCTCTTCCGAATATTTTTACAATAACTTTCAATTTCTTTTTCTCTTCATTTACCTCCTGAATATCTCCTACGAACTCACTGAAAGGTCCATCGATAATTTTGACTGTTTCCCCTACAATAAATGGCTCTACCAAAGCTTCTCCGACATCCTGGGATTCATCCACTTTGCCCAGCATTCGGTTTGCCTCAGATTGTCTCATAGGAATGGGATGTGTACCTCCCAGAAAATTGATCACATTGGTCATGTTAGCAATTGTCTGGATAATCTCACCACTAAATCTATTTGGAATGGCCTCTACAAGTATGTAACCAGGAAGAATATTCCTCTCTGAGATTACTTTTTTTCCATTTCTAATTTTATAGACTTTCTCCGTGGGCACTAAAATATGTTGAACAATATCACTCCAGCCAGAACGATTTATTTCTTGCTCTATACGCTCTTTGATCTTTTTCTCTTTTCCACTAATTACCCTGAGGCAATACCACTTGGTTTCTTCTGACATCCCGTAGTTCAAATATTTTGATAATGAATAAAAATGCTGGCTGAGCCCAGGAAATACTACAGATTGTAGATCGTGTTCATAAGTTGCTTAGAAAGCAAATCCATTACAAAAATGATCAGTGAAACAATTATTGATGCTACAAGCACAACAATTGTAGTATTCTGCAGACTTGACAAGCTAGGCCACGTAACCTTGTTGATGAGTTCATTATAACTCTCAAGAATATACAACCTCAATTTCTCCATAATAAGTAAGCTATGACGTCTCTTTACAATTAGCACGGGCAGAAGGACTCGAACCCTCAGCCTACGGTTTTGGAGACCGTCGCTCTACCAGTTGAGCTATGCCCGTGTATAAGTTATATCGTTCTTTGACAAATTGTGTGGAATTTCAAAATGATAAGCCTTGAATGCCCTTGTGGCTGAAAGGATTATCATTTTGAAGTTCCATTTTTTCACAATTTATGTCAGAGAACTAATTTTATTATATTGCGAGAAAGCCTAGAAAGTGAAAGAGTAATGACTACTCTGAGCACATTTCTAGGCAAACTCTTTGAAATTTATTCTCTCAGTACTCTGGAACTTCAGCAGTTACGATTACTTATCGATGATCTCCGTAACCTGACCTGCACCTACTGTACGTCCACCTTCACGAATCGCGAAACGAAGACCTTTTTCCATTGCAACTGGGTTGATCAATTTTACTGTTAGAGTAACATTATCCCCAGGCATAACCATTTCTACGTTTTCAGGCAATGCAACATCACCAGTAACATCCGTAGTACGGAAGTAGAACTGAGGTCTGTAACCATTGAAGAATGGTGTGTGACGACCACCTTCATCTTTACTCAACACATAGATCTCGCACTTAAACTCTTTATGTGGCTTAACCGAACCCGGCTTACAAATAACCATACCACGCTTGATTTGCCCTTTTTCAATACCACGCAACAACAAACCAGCGTTATCACCTGCTTCACCTCTTGTTAAGATCTTACGAAACATCTCTACCCCTGTGATCGTAGAAGTCAAAGGCTTCTCACCTTCTTTCATCATACCTACAATCTCTACCTGATCACCTGTATTAATTACACCACGTTCGATACGACCAGTTGCTACCGTACCACGACCTGTAATAGAGAAAACATCCTCGATCGGCATCAAGAAATCCTGATCGATCAAACGCTCTGGCTCAGGAATGTCATTATCTACGGCAGCCATTAGCTCTTTAATTTGAGCAACACCATCATCATCATCTTCAAGCGCCTTCAGTGCTGAACCCGCAATTACAGAAGCATTGTCGCCATCGAACTCATATTGATCCAACAATTCACGAACCTCCATTTCTACCAGCTCCAACATTTCCTCATCATCTACAAGATCCACTTTATTCATAAAAACTACGATTTTAGGAACCCCTACCTGACGAGCCAACAGGATGTGCTCACGCGTCTGAGGCATTGGACCATCTGTTGCAGCTACTACAAGAATAGCGCCATCCATCTGGGCTGCACCCGTTACCATGTTCTTCACATAATCCGCGTGACCAGGGCAATCTACGTGCGCGTAGTGACGATTTGCAGTTTCGTACTCCACGTGCGCCGTGTTGATGGTAATCCCCCTTTCCTTTTCCTCAGGAGCGGCATCAATGTTATCGTAATCTTGTTTTTCTGCGAAACCATCTTTAGACAGCACATAAGTGATGGCTGCTGTCAAAGTGGTCTTTCCGTGGTCAACGTGACCAATGGTACCGATATTTAAGTGCGGTTTATTTCTTTCGAACGTATCCTTAGCCATCTTAAAATTATTTAAAAAGCTTTAAAAATTAAAAATTAAAAATTTTTATCAATAAAACAGAGCCAATGAAGGGATTTGAACCCCCGACCCCTTCCTTACCATGGAAGTGCTCT
>CAZHZT010000014.1:0-66770 GCA_964537285.1 uncultured Saprospiraceae bacterium
AATTTGTGTATCCGCTGCCACTACGTTTTGAGGGGATACTAAGGCCGGTCCTAAAACATTGAATTACAGCACCCATTCTTAATCCTTGTGACACCATGAAGTTCCTGAAGCACTAGAACCAATTTATTGTAATTATCGCGCAAAGCATCTACAGAACAAGTCTAATAATTACAAAACTCTGAAATTACGCGTTAAATTGATAAAAGTCAATTTAAACTAATGACAAATGTCATTAAGCGAAACATAAAATACACCGACTTTGCATGCAGATCAATTAAGTTGTGAGTAAGGTTAAACTTGTTGCAGTGTTCTAGCGATGGAAGGGCAGGAAGATTTACCTAAGGTAAAATCAGCTTTCAGTAAAAGAACTTCAAGACTAATTTTACTTCGATTAAGTAGTTCCATTTTCCACAATTTATGTCAAGGAACTATATTAAATAACAAAAAAATAAATAAACTATGGACATTAAAGCCCCTGTATCTACAATAATGACTAGTAAACTGGTTACTGTCAGCCCTACAGAAAGACTCACGGAGATAAAAAGAATTTTTGAAGAAAACTCCTTTCACCATATTCCGGTAGTAGAATTTAAGAAAGTAATAGGCATCGTAAGTAAATCAGATTTTCGCTTGTTTTTAAGAGGTCATTCTTCATGCGACGAAGATCGTTTTTACAATGAAGCTCGTCTCCGAGCTTACAAAGTTAAAAACATCATGACCACTAAAATGGCGAAGTTGGAAGAAAATGATAAAATTGATGTAGCTCTGGATGTGTTAAAGATTAATTTATTTCATGCTCTACCTGTTCTTAATGAAAATGAAGAACTCGTGGGATTAGTTACTACCCATGATATCATTAAATCTCTGGCGGAAGAGCCTGCCACATTAACAGGTTCATAATGCTGAATAATAATAACTTAATGTTGTTTATCAAAATAATTGGAATTGAACAGTCCCGGGAGAATGAAGCGTTGAAGCAGAATCTCCAGGCCGCAATGTCCTATTTCAAAAATGAGTTCCATGTCCAGGAAGTGAATGATGTGGATGAAATAATGGAAGAGGATATTGAGGGGATACCTGCTTTAGTGTTAGGTGACAAGACCGTTTTTCAAAAAGAAGTGCCGACTGTTCTTGAAATTTCTAATGCTTTGAAAAAGCATCTGCAGGAAGAGGAAAAAAAATGGGTGGCCCGTACGATATTAGTTCCCACGGATTTTTCCCCGGCTGCCCAGAGTGCTTTTCAGTATACTCAACAGCTTGCATCAGTGCTCAATGCTGATATAAAAGTGATTCATTGCTATCATCCCAATATTGATTCAAGTTATCCTTTTAATGTAGAGAGTGAAGAAGCTCACTACCAATTGTCTAAAAGGAAACTCTACGATTTCGTAGAGGCAGGGCAAACATCTTTTAGAAACGGAGCCGTAACGACTGAGAAACGTATAGAATATGATGCTGTTCGCGGGTTTGCAGTCGATGAAATCGTTCGTCTCTCCAGGTCTCCTGAAGTTGATTTGATCGCTATGGCAACAACCGGAGAGCACGGCGTGCTGGATAAGTTATTTGGAACGGTTTCCTCTACGATTGGTAAAGAGGCTCACTGCCCCGTTTTACTTATTCCTGATAAAGTGGAATTCAAATCTTTTGATAAAATCCTTTTTGCAATCAGTAATGAGGCCGTTAAGGAAGATAGAATGCGGGAGTTGCTCTTCATAAGTCAATTATTTAACAGTGAATTGCATTTTGTGCATATATGCTCTAATGCACAGAATAATATAAAAATATCGACTCCTGTAATGGAGCGCCTGGATATTCCTACCTCTCGTCGGTTTATTTTCAACAAACAGCCCGCCTCTTCTGTCGTAGAAGGAATAAGTGAGTATGCTGAAGAAGAAAATATTGACCTGATTGTTATGCTTACTCACCACAGGAATCAATTGGCCGAGCTACTACATAAAAGCCAAACCAGGAGAATGGCCCTCAATACTCATATTCCCCTTTTAATCATGCATTGGGAAGACTAGTGCTTCAGTAAGTTTAGAAAAAAGTAGTTAAAATGAATGGAGATAAAAAAAGGAGAGCGCGAAAGCGCTCTCCTTTTTTTATCTCCATTCATTTTAACTACTTTTTTCTAAACTTATCCTGTCAGGAATTGTTGTTTTAATAAAAAAAATAATAGCTTTGCTATTAATTATGAAATGATAGTATTTAATTGTTAAAACCAAGCTATTATGTCAATATATGAATTTAATTCGCATTTCAATCAATTGAGAGATCCCTTGATGATGTTTGCCTGGAAACTCACCAAGGATGAGAATGATGCAATGGATTTATTCCAGGAGACGGCCTACCGGGCCTACAAAAGCCGGGCTTCATTTATTCCGAATACGAATATGCTGGCGTGGTTAACAACGATTATGAGAAATACCTTTATTAATGATTACCGAAAAAGCAGGCGCAGGCAAATTATCACCGACGATACCAACGATACCTATTATTTGAATTCAGGAAGAAAAAAGCTTCAGAATGAAGGAGAAAATAGCGTGTTGATGGAGGAGTTGAGTACCATTATCAATAAACTGGATGCAAATATAAGACAACCCTTTCTAATGCACTTTGAAGGGTATAAATATGAAGAAATAGCCGAAAATTTAAGTTTGCCATTAGGAACCGTCAAAAGCAGAATTTTTTTAGCGCGTAAACGTTTGCAAAACAGCGTAAGAGCGCTTTATCAGGTTGAACAAGGAATAGAAATTATTAAACAGTAATGAGTAAAGTATTTGTTCAAATTCAAATAGAAGAAAGCTTATATGTAAGAGACCCTCAATCCACAAAAGTGGGATTGAAAATTATTCACGAAAGCATAAACCTCTTCGATAAGCACGGCCTCGAAAATTTTACGTTCAAAAAATTGGCCCAGAAAATAAAATCGGTAGAAGGAACCATTTATCGATATTTTGAGAACAAGCATAAGTTGCTTAGCTATCTGGTGAACTTGTATTGGGAATGGTTAAGGTTTTGTATCGATTTCAATACTAATAATATCAATTCACCAGTAAAAAAATTGCAAATAGTGATCCTGACGATCTCTAATTTTGGAAAGCAAAATGAAGAAATATCCTTCTTTGATCAAAGTGCTTTGCAGCGAATTGTAATATCTGAAGGTATGAAGGCATATCATACTAAAGAAGTAGATACCAACAATAAGGAAGGTTTTTTTCTTTCTTATAAATCACTTTGTGAACAAATTGCAGCTATTATTCTTGAGATCCAGCCGGGGTTTCCTTATCCGAGATCTTTGGCTTCTAATATCTTGGAAATGACAAACAACCACATTTTCTTCTCTCAACATCTTCCGCGATTAACGGACGTGAAGATGAAGGCTGAAAATTATCAACCTGTTTACAATTTAATGGAGTTTTTTGCTTTTAAATTACTCGATGTAGAACTTTCAAATCAGGTTAATGGTTACTCAATGAAATTGAAAGAAGAAAAAAAAATAATGAATGGCAAATAACACTTCTTCCTCTTCAGCTGCCTGGGGGCCTGTAAAACGGTTCTTCCAACTGCTCCAGCTTGATAAAAAGGACATTACGTATATCTATATTTATTCTCTTTTTTCGGGTTTAATTACGCTTTCTCTGCCTCTGGGAGTCCAGGCTATTATTGGCCTGATAGCAGGTGGAACCGTTTCATACTCCCTTATTCTCTTAGTGCTAGTGGTTACGGTAGGTACCGCTCTTACAGGTATCTTAAAAGTGATGCAACTAACGGTAACGGAATCTTTGCAGCGTCGAATTTTCACCCGTTCATCCTTTGAATTTGCTTACAGGATACCTCGTTTGCGACTTGAATCCATGATAAATGATTATCCGCCGGAATTAGTGAACCGGTTTTTTGATACATTAACCCTACAGAAGGGAGTTCCCAAGATCCTGATGGATTTTTCCTCAGCTATCCTTCAAATTGTATTTGGGTTGATCTTAGTATCGTTTTATCATCCTTTTTTCGTTTTTTTCGGCCTGATTTTAATGATCATTCTTATTGCTATCTTTTGGATTACGGGACCTGCGGGGCTCAAAACCAGCCTTAAGGAAAGCAAATACAAGTACGAAGTGGCTCATTGGCTGGAAGAACTCGCAAGGGCAATGACTACCTTCAAGTTAGCCGGCCGGAGTAATTTACCAATTCAAAAAACAGATAAGCTCGTTACCAACTATTTGGATAATCGCAAAAAGCACTTCAGGATTTTGCTTATACAATATGGTAATATTGTTGGTTTTAAAACGGTTGTAACGGGAGCCTTGTTATTATTAGGAAGTATTCTGGTCGTAGACAATCAAATCAACATCGGCCAATTTGTGGCTGCAGAGATTGTCATTATCCTTATAATGGCTTCTGTTGAAAAGCTCATTGTTAGTATGGATAATATCTATGATGTTTTGACGGCTACTGAAAAAATAGGTAATGTTACAGATGTAGACTTAGATGGAAACGAAGGGCTCGATTTTGAAAAAGTGGATACTTTACAGGGAATGGAAGTTAATTTGCGCAATCTGAGTTTTCAGTTCAATGACGCGGGCAGACCAACGGTTGATAAACTGAATCTTCGCATCCAGCCAGGTGAGAAGTTATGTATAGTAGGCTATAATGGTGCAGGTAAGTCAACCTTAATTCAGCTTATTGCAGGCTTGTATACCAGTTTTACCGGCTCTATTACCTATAATGGTATTCCGTTGAAAAATTATGATCTGGAAAGCCTGAGAAGTTTTATAGGAGATCATTCCTCTCAGGAAGATCTTTTCAAAGGCACTCTGATAGAAAATATTTGTCTTGGCTATGATAATGTTTCCTTCTCAGAAGTGGTTAAAACGGTTGAGGTGGTTGGGTTAACCGATTACATTCAGCAACTTCCATATGGGTACGATTCGCCCATACTTTCGGAAGGGAAAAATATACCCGGCAATATTCGGACGAAGATCATCCTCGCACGCAGTATCGTTTCAAAGCCCAGGCTTCTTGCAATAGAAGAACCCTTCAAACATTTGCATTTTGAAGATAAAAAGCAGGTTACCGATTTACTTACTTCTTCGGATAATCCCTGGACGCTGGTGGTGGTTTCTGATGATCCGTATCTGGCTTCAAAATGTGATCGCATCATTGTTATGAAAGGAGGCACTATTGTGGAAGAAGGGAACTATCAATCGATTGCCAATTGCCGACACTTCAACCACGTTTTTCGTCTTGATCCTATGTTCTTGAATCAGGAAAAATTCTAAGATTAAGCTTGGAACGTTAAGGAACTGGTTTGTTCGTAAAATTTTCATTCATTGACAACTTGTTAAAGAACTAAAAATTTATCGACTGAAAACTTTTTGTAACTATTAGCATTTCTTTATTAGGCTTGGCCCGTAGCTGCTGATGGGCTGTATTTCATTTTGTCACTGCCGGCAAGAGAAGAGATTATTTTTAGAGAGAGGCACGCGGCAGCGTGTCTCTCTCTAAAAAGAAAACACCTTCTCAAGAACAGCAACAAAATGAAATACACCCCATCAGCAACTGCAGTTCAAGTCTATTGAACTAGCTATTAATTTTTGTTGAAAATACTCAATGAAATTGTACGGTTTATTTACATCGCTCAAGTGCTTACCAAGGCAATAAAATTTATATCCAAACCAGGTTTGCAGACAATAGCTGAATAGTTAACTTTTATAAAAATAAAAGAAAAGTTATGCTCAATATATCTCCGAATAGTATACAACATAATATAGATCAAAAATCCTTGGGCTCTTTTTCAAAGGTTAATCTACCTGAATCCAATTTTATGTTCACCCGCTTTCTTTTGGGGTCTTTGGGTATTTTTCTGGTTTTCCTTTTTTTACCCTGGACACAGAACGTCCAGTCAAAAGGAACGGTAACTCCTCTCAGGCCTGAGCACCGGCCACAAACCATACATTCTACCATTGCCGGAAGAATTGAAAAGTGGTATGTTCAGGAAGGTCAACCGGTAAAAAAGGGAGACACGATTGTGTATCTTTCTGAAATAAAGGCGGATTATTTCGATCCGGATCTGATACCGAGAACAGCTCAGCAGGTGTCCGCCAAACAAGGGGCCATCGTATCTTATGATTCAAAGATGTCTGCTCTGGACAACCAAATTCAATCTTTGGAAAAAGAATTGACACTGAAGCAAGATCAATTGGCTAATAAAGTCAGGCAAAACGAATTAAAAATTATCTCCGATAGTATTGAATTAGAGCGTGCAAAAGTAGATCTGGAAATCGCCGAAAGGCAGGCACTCCGGATAAAAGGACTTTATGACCAGGGCCTGGAGTCCTTGACTAAGTATGAGCAAAAGAAACTTAAAGTTCAGGAAACAACAGCCAAGCGTGTATCCACGGAAAATAAATTTCTTGAGAGTAAAAACGAGCTTATTAATGCTCAAATCGCTCTAAATAATATAGTGAATGAGTATAGGCAGAAAATAGCAAAAGCTTCTTCCGACAGATTTAGTGCAGAATCGGACAAGTTCCAATCAGAAGCTGAAGTGAGTAAACTTCGTATCGAGTCTTCAAATTATGAAAAACGAAGCCAATTTTATTACATCACTGCTCCCATAGACGCCATAGTCGCCAAGGCACTAAAACCGGGTATCGGCGAAACCATAAAGGAAGGAGATCCTATCGTAAGCATTGTTTCGGCTAGTTATGAACTCGCTGTAGAATTGTACGTTCGACCAATGGATCTTCCCCTTATCCAAATGGGAAGTGAGGTTCGCTTCATTTTTGATGGTTGGCCGGCACTTTTCATTAGTGGTTGGCCTGGTTTTTCTTTTGGTACTTACCGCGGTAGGGTAGTCGCAATAGATAATATCATTAGCGATAATAAAAAGTACAGAATTCTGGTCGCTGCCGATAACTCATTTAAAGAATGGCCTGAAGCCCTGCGACCGGGGTCTGGCGCTCAAGGGATTGCTTTACTGAACAATGTAGCCCTCTGGTATGAAATTTGGCGTAATCTCAATGGCTTTCCTCCGGATTATTACGAAGGTAGTGAGGAATTACCGAAACTAAGTGCACCTATAAAATCTGTTCCAAAATAATGCATAGGGTCTTTTTATTTATTGCTTTTTTCCTGATCGCCACGTTTTCGCTGTTAGGGCAAAATGATGGGGACAGCACTGTCGTCCTGTCCCTCAATGATTACTTTGGAATTATCAAAAGGAACCATCCTATTGTAAGACAGGCCACCTTGATTGATAATCAGGCGGAAGCCCTTATGCTGCAGGCTAGGGGAGGCTTCGATCCAAAACTATTTGGTGACCTGAACCAAAAGTCTTTTGACGAAAAAAATTATTTTACTCTAATAGAAACGGGTTTTAAAGTACCTTCCTGGTTCGGGCTTGAGTTCAAGGGAAGCTACAATTGGGCCTCCGGAATTTTTCTCAACCCCGAAGAAACCATTCCCGCTAACGGTCAGGCTTCGTTGGGCGTGGAGCTAAGCGTTTTAAGGGGTTTTCTGATTGATCAAAGGCGTACAGATCTCAAGCAAGCCAAGTTGTTTCAGGCTAGCAGTGAGGTACAACAGCTTCAAATTGTAAACGACATCTTATTTGACGCGAATAAAGCCTATTGGAATTGGGTATTTGCTTACCGGGCAATTCAAATTGCTGAAAATGCCGTGGAACTTGCTGTGATACGCTTGGATGGGGTGCGTATCGGTTTTCAGGGAGGAGATAAACCAGCTATTGATACTTTGGAAAGTACCATACAGGTTCAACAACGAAAAGCTCAGTTGAACGACGCCCGCTTAAGCTACAGAAAGGCACAGCTGGAATTATCTAATTTCCTTTGGCTACCCAATGGTACTCCGATTGAAATTTCCTCCAATGTTCTGCCGCCCGAAATAGCGGATTTAAATCTTGATCTAATTCCATTTTCTCAGGTTCAAAACTGGTTGACACAGTTGGATGCTTTAAATCCTAATCTTAGGTTCTACCTGTTCAAGTTAGAACAATTGAACATTGATCGACGCCTGAATGTAGAACAGCTTAAGCCTGAGTTGAATGTGAGTTATAATTTCCTGGGAGATGGAACAGACCTGAATCCTCCTTCCGGTAATGGAGAAAATGAATTTTCAAACTTATTCACTCAGAACTATAAGCTTGGAGTTCAGTTTAGCACTCCATTGTTTCTCCGTAAAGCACGTAGTAAAATTGAGCAAACAGATATCAAGATTCTTGAAACGGAGTTTGATCTCAAACAAAAACGTCAGGAACTGAGCACTAAGTTATTAGCTTACTTTCAGGAACAGGAAAACCTTTTCAATCAAATAGACCTGCAGGCACAGATGACTGAGAATTATCAACGCTTGTTGAACGGGGAAAATGAAAAATTCCGTATCGGAGAAAGTTCAATGTTCTTAGTCAATAGCCGGGAACAGAAACTTATTGAAGCACGTCTTAAACTCGCCAAGCTACAGGCTGATTTCTTTAAAAATGAACAGGCATTGCGCTGGGCTGCCGGTGTTATTCGGTAAAACATGAGTCATCCCGAATTTTCGGGATGACTCATGTTTGTGAAAACCTTTACATTTAACTGTTAATTAGTCTTTTATCTACTTTTTCCTTGATGAAAAAGTAGCAAAAAATCAAGGCTGTATTCAATTCTTAACGCTTTTTGAAAGGCTGGCAGCCGTTAAAAAATGAATACTGTTTGAGCCTCGGCGAGTTTATTCATTTTAGGCTGCCAGCCTTTCAAAAAGCTAAATTGAATAAGGCCGGTTCTGAAGCATTGATTTACAGTGCCTATTATTACCTATTGTGACAACATGAAGTTTCTTAAAATTCGGGATGACTCATATTTGAGGGGTTGCGAAAGGGCCATTTTGCGAAGCAAAATGGCCCTTTCGCAACCCCTCAAATATGAAAATTTGCGCCGTAGGCGCGTTTATTTTTCAAAGCGAGAATCGCTGTTGAAGAATAGTACAAATGATAAATATCAATTGGCTGAATGATATTGGTCATCATCTTCACTTCCAGCTTAGGTTAACTTTGAAATAGAGGGAAATATGCTAATAAGTAGGTAATTCTTGATATTCTTTAACCTTAGTCTTTCTCCTTTAGTTTGTGAAAGCTGTAAAAGGGTTTATGGATTACCCAAATTCAGCGACTCTCATTCGTGAACTAAAAAGCAAGCGTTATGAACCCAAATGCACCTGTATCCAAGATTATGACAACGAAGCTTGTCACCGTTTACCCGGAAGATCCCATGCATCTTATAGATCAAATATTTCATGAAAATGACTTTCATCATCTTCCTGTCGTCGAAAAAGGACAAATACTGGCCGGCATCATCAGCAGGGAAGAATGCTATCGGGTAATGCATTTACTTTCCCTTCAGAATTTGTCAGGGACTTTCGTTTCTAATGGGTTAGCAGAACAGCTTACGGCTAAGGACATAATGACTCATTATCCTCTTTGTTTAGATCCGGAAGACTCAGTAGGCCTGGCAGCAGATATATTCCTGACCAATAAGTTTCATGCCCTGCCCATCGTTGATGACGGGGTACTTGCAGGTATTATTACGACACATGATCTATTAAAATATAGTTTTCAATCGCCAATTGAAAAACGCGAATCTATTCCTAATTAAAAAATATCGTTCATTGACAAATTGTGTGGAACTTCAAAACGATAACTCTTGAATGCTCTTGTGGCTGAAAGGAGTATCATTTTGACGTTCCACACAATTTATGTCAATGAACTAAAATTATTTAACATGACTCTTAATTGCACCTTATCGGAAATTATGACTACCAAAGTCATCAGTCTTTCACCAAAAGATGTCATGACTGAAGTAGATCGTATATTTCGCCAAAACAATATTCATCATATTCCCGTTACCGACGCGGAGGGGAAGGTAGTGGGAATCGTTAGCAAAACAGACTTTTTCAAGGTTCAACATGGTCTGACTTTGTTCAAGGCTCAAAACCTTGAAGTGCTTAATGAAAGCATGTTACGCTCCTTACTTGTGGAAGATGTGATGACTTCAAAGGTTGTTACTTTACAAGCGGATGATATGTTGAGCGTGGCTCTGGGAATTTTCAAAGAAAATCTTTTCCACGCTATCCCAATTGTTAATGACAGGCAGCAGCTTGTAGGAATTATCTCCACTCAGGATTTGTTGAACTATGCATTTGGCGCGAAATTCCTTTGAGAGGGATGCCGAAAGGGCTATTTTGCGAAGCAAAATAGCCCTTTCGGCATCCCTCAAAAGAAAATTCCATTTTCCACAATTTATATCAAAGAATTACTTTTCTTATAAGGTCTGTACAAACCTTTTGGCTGATTCAATATTTGTTGCTAGGGGAATATTGTGTACATCGCAGATACGCATTAGCATATTTACATCCACTTCGTGGGGGTGCTTGCCAAGAGGGTCGCGAAAGAAGATCACCATGTCCACTTTTCCCTCTACAATACGGCTGGCAATTTGAGCATCTCCACCAACAGGGCCACTTTCCATCCGTTCCACTTCGAGGCCCGCTCGCCCCACATAGCTTCCGGTGGTGCCTGTAGCAATGAGTTTAATGTTTTTTTGCTGGAATAATTCAAAGTTATCTTTTACGAAGGCTACCATTTCGGCTTTTTTACCATCGTGGGCAATTATTGCTATGGTCATTTTAAAGTTTTTTTGTTCTTTAGCAGAAATAGTGATTCAAAGAAATTTCTGTGAAAGAACTATTTAAATTATGTAAACAATTTTAGCTTTTTTTTCTTAAACTAGGTAATTGAAGTTGAGATAAAAGGGGAAACGGTTGACAGATAACGTTAATAAATAGCCAAATTGTTGATCTAGAGGCCTTTAAAAGGATTATCTATTCAGTAATAATAGTAGAAGAAGGCTTTGGGTTGTATATTTCATCCGTTTCTCGTTGCTCCTTTCCCGTTTAATCGCAACTTAAGGGATTAGGCAATTAATAAGCTACCCAAATTTTGCGAAGTAATTTTTTTCTCAGGCTAGGCGGAAAACGTAGGCATAACTTGTCCCGAATGCCTTCGGGACCCAAAGGTACGGCGAGGCTTTCCAACACAGCCTGAGGAAAAAAGGACAAGTAAAATGGGTAGGGTATTATTTTCCTGATCCCTAAATCAATTAGTTGAAAAAAATAAAGTTTCATTCTTTCAATTTGTATCACAAACAAAACATTTTACCATGAAGAATCTTGTACTTCTTGCTTTATTCAGTTTTATTTTCATGAGCTATTCAAATGCTCAGATTGAAACGCCTCGCCCTAGCCCAATGTGTAAATTGGAGCAAATGGTTGGCCTTACAGAAGTAACACTTGAGTTCTCTCGCCCTGGAGTAAAAGGAAGAGAGTTGTTCGTAGATGTGGAGAGTTTCGGGAATATCTGGCGTACCGGTGCTAATGCCTCTACCAAAATCTCTTTTTCAGAAGATGTTATGATTGAAGGCAACGAAATTCCGGCTGGTAAGTACGCTATTTACAGCATTCCTGATCCTAAGGAATGGACGATCATGCTTTACAAGGACTTAACTTTAGGAGGGTACGTTGACAATTACGACCAGGGCAAAGAAGTGATTCGTTTCAAAGCTAAAGCGCAGATGCTTAATCAACCAATGGAATCATTCATGGTGCTTGTAGATAAAATTAAATCTGATGGTGCTGAGGTTGCCTTGGTATGGGGTAAGTATTATGTACCCTTCCAGTTGGAAGTAAATACTGATGAAACAGTGATGAAATCCATCGAAAAAGTTATGAATGGCCCTAGTGCAGATGATTATTATGCTGCAGCAAGTTATTACTTCGAAGAAGGTAAAGACATTAAAAAGGCTTTAGAGTGGGCTAAAAAAGCGAATAACGTAAAGGAGCCTCGCTACTGGAGAGTACGCCTTGAAGCGCGTCTTTTGGCTGCTACAGGAGAATACGAAGAAGCTATTGCGAAAATCAATAAGTCTTCAGAGCTGGCTAAAAGTGCCGGAAATGACGGTTATGCAGAAGCTAACAAAAAATATATTGCAGAATGGAATGCAAATAAAGACTAATTAACTCATTCAAGTTGCCAATTTTGAAGCACCGCTACCTCCTGGGAGAGCAATGCCTCAAAATTGGCAACTCACCTTAATTAAAGTCTTCCCCCAGGTATTTATACACCGCTTGCTGCCACTTGGCTTCGGCAATTTTTTCCAGCAGCACTCTGTCTATTTTTTCTTTTAGTGGGCTTTCTTCCTGAACAGCAATGCCCATATTGTTTTTAAGCAGCAATCTTTGTGCGATCAGTAATTGATGATTGTACTTAAACTTGTTTAAATACAGCAGAACAGGTACATTAGAAACAACTGCATCAACTTCTCTCCTAAGTAAATGGTCGATAGCTTCTTGTACATCTTTGAAGGGGGTATAACCAATGTTCTCGCGGATTAAAAACTCTTCTCCTGAAGAGCGAAGGGCTGCGCACACGCGCATATTCCGAAGATCATCAGTGCTTTGGAAAGGGGCGTCCACGCTGGAGCTGTTAAAAACAGCACTGGCATTAGCTGTAAATAAAGAAATCAAAATAATACTGGTGAAAATCCAAACAATAGCGAGTATCTTGCCAAGCATGGTTTTGGGTACTTTATCTCCATATCCCACCGTGGACATGGTAACAGCAGACCACCACAGACCATCCCCAGGCCTCTGATCTTGCGATCAAAAACGGAATCTGTCTGATTTCTTTCTACCAGCCAAACAATAGTACCGGAAATAAGCAATACTAGCAACAAACTCCCGATTAGCTGAGACAAACTAACCAAAATAGGTTTCCAGTACAGTTCAAAAGCACTCTCAACCCTTGCTTTTGAAAATGCTACACCCGTTCCTGACGGATTGACGGGTTGGGTGAAATCTACTTGTTTTTCCCTTTCAGGAGTAATAGAAATGGCATCAAGACCGATATCGTATCTTTTTTCCTCCAGGCCGGTCAATACCCCTTTTATATCCATAGTATCGTAGGTGTATTGATAATCTAGTTCTTTGGCAATATCTTCCCAGATTTCTACCATGAGGCCACCGTAGGAACCGTCTTGGTTACGAAAACCAAATGGAGGAGAATGATAAACGGCAACTCTCAGCGTTTGAGAATTCCCTTTTGCCGAGTTTATTTGAGCCCGGGAAAGGTTGGGAAATAGTGCTATCAGGAGCACTATTCCAATTAGACTTATTCTGTAGCTGCTGATTGGGTGCATTTCAATTTCTCGCTGTTCTTGAGAAGGTGTTTTCTTTAGAAAAAGGCACGCTGACGCGTGCCTCTCTCTAAAAATAATCTCTTCTCTTGCCGGCAGCGACAAAATGAAATGCACCCTGCTGATAGAGTGTAATTGGCCAAATTTTATTTTAGACGAGGCCTTAGCCAAATCGAGTATTTTCGACGCAGTATGAAATAAAATTTGGCAATTTAAGCCCTTTAAGCAGCTACAAAACAAGTCTATGATAAGAGCGTTGAGGGATAAATTCTTTAAAGCTTTAAAGAAGCCCATAATATCAGAAGAGATTTATTTTACTCTTTTACCGCCTTTTAGTTCGTCTTGCAGCTCTTTTAGTTCATCCCATTTACCTAGATAAGCCAGGCGAGCTTGCTCTGGCCAGGTAGTTGGATCAATAATACGGTAACGCGGGCCAGCGTCATCAAGTACTTCCTGCAGTTCGCTTACCTTAGCGTTGGCAACAGAGAAAAAGGAATAAAATCCAGCTTCTTTCAGCAATGCTGCTGTTTTAGGGCCAACACCTTCAATTTTTTTCAAGTCATCAACCTGTTCGATCTCCATCCACAATTTCCACCAGTTCAAACGCCCTACGTCGCGAGAAGCCTCATCGGTAACTTTTAATTTCCATTTACCTTTAGCCTTGGTTCCTAAAAGGCCGTTAAGTGTATTCCCGCTATAGATGCGTTTTAAGTCATCTCTACTGGCGCCCTCACGGCTGTGCAGAAGAACTGATTTTCTGGAAGGAGCAATAAGTTCTATGGTCAAATCACCTCTAAATGTATGGTTTATATCAATAGTAACTTCCAGGTCTTTAACAGCGCCAGTCTCGTTTACTTTAATTTCTCTTTCAAGGCCATCCGGATCATTGTCTGGAATATCTATATTCACATGATCAATAACAGTTAGTGCTCCGTTGGTAAACTCATAGCTTGCTTCGGCCACGAGAGCATTGTCCTGTGGTGCTTCGTCTTCTTTCTCATGCACTTCAATTGAATCTGCTGCGAGTACTCTGGGGAGTTCTGTTTCGGCGGCAAAGTAAGCCTCTATATCTCCGGAGGTTATGTACTGTTCTTCAACGACCTTGCCATCTGCCCACTTTCGGATAATGACTTCATCCCAACGAAGCTGGTTTCCGTCATGTTGGCTGAATTCAAAGGTGAATCGGGAAAAAGTTTTTTCACCATCCACTAGAGATTGATGCAATGATGCTTGATCAATACTTTGCACTGTGGCCAGGAAATCATTCATGAGCCCAAGGCGAGTATTTT
This sequence comes from uncultured Saprospiraceae bacterium, assembly GCA_964537285.1. GTDB lineage: Bacteria > Bacteroidota > Bacteroidia > Chitinophagales > Saprospiraceae > CAZHZT01. The sequence goes on from CAZHZT010000014.1 coordinate 14,537, forward strand.
TTCCGTGAAGGGGCTCATCATTATCCGCAAAGAAAGTAAGGTCGGTATGGAAGAAACGTTCAATTGCTTCAGTGAACTTTCCTTCTACAAGCAACTGATCTAAATTTTGCAATTGTTCCTGAATTTGCATAGGGTGTTTTTAAATTATTGAATTGAATAGATGGAAATATAAATAAACATGAGTCATCCCGAATTTTCGGGATGACTCATGTTTATTTATATTCTTTCAGGATTAATATATTTCATTATTTAATAACCATCATTTTCATTGTAATCGACTTGGAGCTGGTCTTCATTCGATAATATATCAATCCTTCTGTATTTCTGAGGTCATTTAAGCTCACCTGAATAGCATTCAATCCTTGATTGAACTGGCCATTTACAGCATGGATCTGCTGTCCGGAAGGACCAAAGAATGAGAAGGTAACTTCATCATCATAAGGCAAGTTAAATTCAATGATCGTATTGTTATTGAATGGGTTTGGACGATTCTGGAACAGCTTAGCTTCCTTACCCGGGCTTAAATATTCGGCCATAGCCTTTGGATCATTCGGATCTAGCAAGCCAAGATTTGGATTTTCACCAACCAGGCTGGGGCAGAAGGCATAGCAAGTTCCGTCAGCAGGATCAGTAGGTACCGGGGTGCCGGTGTTATTGCTACAGTTCTGCTCAAAGTCATAAACGTCAGTTGATCCACCTACATTAGCTGGAGTCAAATCAAACAATGAATTTGTAACAATGTCAACTGCCGGATAAATACCATTTCCAAGGAATCCCATCACGAGCATGTAGTCTGCACAGAGAGGAACATCCCAAATGGCTATTTCATCCAAAATACCAAATAGTTTTGAGCCGGCATTTTCATCAGGGTAGCCTCCAAGTCTCATCAAATCGATATCTGGGTCACAAGAATTGGGAGGGACTACAGGCAGAGAAAACTGAAAGAATCCGTTAACATAGAAATCAACTCGATTCAAGCCATTGAAAATTACTCCTATATGGTAAAAGTTGAACTGTTGTAAAGACACTGTATTCAGGGTAAAAGAAATTGGGTTGCCTCCTGAAATATAAGTAAAACGAAGCCTTTGTTGGCCGGTTCTTTCCAGGTAGTAGTTCCCGTCAGCCAGAGCATCATTCGGGTCAGTAACGGAAAGCAAAGGCATGTTTAAGTTGAAGTTCCATGGGTAATACCAGAAGCTTAAAGTGAATGGATTGCCCTCACAGAATGCAGGAATGCCGTTAAGGTTTGGTATGTTTGCAGCTTGAAATGGAAGTAAAACCGCATCGCAGCCACGAGGAGACCCTGAAGGTCCGCCGGAAATAGCTGGCAATACATAGGCTGTTGCATCAATTGCAGGGCTGGAACAGCCTCCGCCTCCGCTAGCAGAAACAGAATAAATCACTTCTCCGGCATCGGAATTAGTAAGGCTAAGCATTTGCTGAATAGAATTCCCAAAAGCAACTCCTGAGCCATTAGATTCACCGTTTACATTACCATTAACGTCATTAGTCGTCCAGCTGTATGTACCTGCACTTTGGGAAGTAACCAGGAAATCTGTTGTATTACTAGAACCACAAAGCACATCTACCAATGGATCAACTTGAAAAGCAGAAGCCCCTACAAAGGAAATATCAATACATCCAACTACTCTACAACTTGCATCGCCATTGTTAGGGTCGATAATGTCAAAGAAATATCGCTCCGTGCTACCTGCTGGCGGCGTAACTCCATATGTAAATTCATCGGACGCATCATCAAAATCACCCTGATCTGTACCATCAAGCGTTTCTGTATCGAACCAATTCACTGCCGGAACAAACAATGCAGTACCAGGATCTCCGATCAATACATCGCTTAGGCTGGCATCGGTAGAGCAGGCATCGTCAAATGGAGCAGCGATAACACCACCAAGATCTTTTACTTTTGAATTATCTTCGGTGCGGTTTACCAAGTCGCTGTTCAAGGAATTTTGAGGGTCGATGATGATACCTTCGTTTTGAATTCTGTTAACTATATTCTGGAAAACGTGGGCGTCGTTTCCTGGTCCATCTTTTTGAATGATGAGGATGCCTTCGTTTAAAAACTCAGCTGTACCTGAAACACTGATATCATCATCAATTTCGATTACGGCACATTCAGAGTTATCGATACTAGCATCATTCGAACAAGAAATTGCATTATCGCCATCTCCAGAAATGTTAATGAGCGCATCTTTCCCTCTGTTTTCAACTGAACCACCTGAATTCTGGACTCCGTCATTTCCTGGATTTATTACAAACACCCAACTTGCATTACCTGAAATGGTACGATTTACAAAATTACTGGTACTTCCTGAATTTGCCAGACCGTTAGTACCTGCACCTGTAATAGTAATTACCGTAGTATCAGGAGTCATAGAGAAGGTTTCTGAATCCTTATTATTAAAAGTGCCTGTATTATTTATACCATTACTACCGGGGTTATTAATGTTAATGACGGAAGCTGTATTGTAAAAGGTGCCTGAGTTTCGAATACCATCATCCATATTAGAAGCTCCGGTAATATTCAAAACACTACTATCGACATTGACATATGTACCTTCATTCTCTACACCATGATCATTGACATCAATAATATTTATGATCCCTCCGGCACCATTGGAAAAATCACCAGGACCGGTACCGATAAATATACCAGAGTTGCCGATAGGATTATTGGTTCCATCAATGGTAATGGTGGCATTATTACCAAAATTATCAAAGAAGCAAACACTGTTCAGAATGATACCGTGACGCGCCGTACCCTCAATAAAAATCGTAGCGCCATCTGCATTTGAAAATTCAGACTGGGCAGAAGTAAGGTAAATACCATCACCCGTTGAATTATCAGTAGTAATGTTCGAGATATCAATTCGAGCAAGGTTACCGGTATTGGTAAACTTACTATCACCATCTACGGAAATACCTGCATTTACAGCGTTATCAATCATGATATCACCATCATCATTGGTGAATTCATTTACAGTTTTGATCCCTTCCTTACCCACAAAAGAAATATCAATAAGGGCGTCGGTTTTGTTATTGAAAATACCATTGGCAGTATTGTCGATCCCTTTTCCGGAAATGGTTCCGGAGCCATTATGGATGGTAAGGTTCGAAGAAGGATTATTGTTAAAAGTACCATCATTGACTACGGCATCCGAAGCATTTTCTACTTCAATTTTACCCGGAGTAGTTCCGCCTGCATTACCATTATTATAAGTACCGTTCGATTTATTTGAAATACCAAGGCCGGCAGGGTTGTTTACTTCAATTGTGTTATTGTCATGATTATTAAACAAACCATCATTTTCGATAGCGATTGCCCCTCCACCATCATTGCTGAAACGCATGGAAGTATTTACAGTGACACTACCATCTGTTGCTACATCAATAGTTGAGACACTAGAACTATTATCCGAACCATCCACATGGATTAAACCAGGGCACTCGTCACCCGATTCAAAAACAACGTTTTTGCTGGCTACACTGAGTTTTTCTTCATAAGTAGCGCCACCTGTTCCACAAGCACAAGTATTTGGGTTGATTTCTTCGCTTTCAACGAAGATATTTCCTGTTTGACCATCAGGAATGGCATCAATGGCATCTTGTATGAATAAAGGAACGCCGCCGGAAGTAAATTTAGCCACGTAATAATCCTGGAACCTCCATTCTGAAGTAAGTGAGCCTGTAGACAGGCCACCGAGGTACATACATCCACTTGCAAATATTCCTCCAACCACATTTCTCAATTCATTAGCGCAGAAGTAAGCCTGGCAGAGGTCGGTGGCATAAGCACCATTCACACTTTCACATTGGCCAATGAAATAATTAAAGATATCAGCATTTCCTGTGAATCGAATATCCGTAATACTAGGAAAGTTACAGCCCAAAAGCGCTTGTTCCTGATAAATGGGGAAAGTTTCTGCAAAGTTAAGTGTTCCCTGGAACTCAATATCTGTAGATTCACAAACAGGATATGTAGGACTCCCTCCGGAACCCGTAACGGCAGAAAAAATACCTACACCTGCTTCGATACCATTATTGGCAAAACCATTTCCGGAAGTGGTGATACCATTCACTACAATAGCTTGGGAGGCCGTGATGGATAAGCCATTTCCTCCGTTATCTCTGGATGTAATATTGGTTAAGGTCGCATTGGTAACACCAGTAATGGCAAAACCAGAGCCCCCGCAATTTTGTGCGGTCGTATTAGAAATTTGAGCCCCGTTAGCCCCAACGGCAGTGATAATACCAAAGGTACCAGCTCCATCTAGTATCAAATTCGTAATGATAACATTGGTCGTTTTGATAAATATCCCAAAGTTTGGTGATGAAGAATTGATAGTAAAGCCCTTACCATCAAGGGTAATAGCTTTATCGATTTCAATAATACCTTCATTTATATTATTGGTTAGCTCAATAACATCACCGGCATTGGCCACTGCAAGAGCGGCAGAAACGGAAGGCTGGTCCCCGGGGACTGTAATCGTCGCAGAAAGCCCGGCTTGTACGTTGAGTAGAAACAAAGAGACAACCGCTACGAAGAGGTAAATTTCCTTTGTTTTATTTTTTAATTTGGCGTAAAGATTGTTCATAAGCAATTGCTAATTTATTGTTAACTAGTTTTTTATCAAAATGAAACTTGGTTTAATATAATTTTTTTCGTTCGTTGACAAATTGTGTGGAACTTCAAAATGATACGCCTTGAATGCCCTTGTGGCTGAAAGGTTTATCATTTTGAAGTTCCACACAATTTGTCAACGAACCATTTTTTTTACACGGTATTGGCTTGATAGAGACCTTATATACTCTATTAATCGTTTTTAGTTGCTTAAATTATTCCTATTGTAAAAGGAATCGACGAACTGGCCTTTCTTAAATGTGGTAGTTGTTACAGGTCAAAAAACTTACTTGATCAATCAATAAGAATGAAACAAAATAAATTAAAGCATTCCTTAAACGACTCCTCCATACCTAAAGGCAATACAAAAATACAATTTACAATTCAACTGAACAAGGTTTTATTACAAAAATACTTCAAATGCCTTTAAATCATTTGCAAATTGATTGTTGTAAACTAAAAAAAGATTATAAATTCAGAGGGAAAAGCATTGTTAAGTATAGTTCTTTGACATAAATTGTGTGGAACTTCAAAATGATAAGCCTTTCAGCCACAAGGGCATTCAAGGCGTATCATTTTTAAACTCCATTTTATCACAATTTATGTCAAAGAACCTAAATTATTATACGGTCTCTTGTTTAATAGGCTTTAATGATTCCAAAATTTTTAGTTATACTTAATTTTTTCGGGTGCTTATTCTGAAATAGTTGCTAAATATGAATATTGAAATTAAAGCCATTTGCCATTCTCCAGAGCGTATTCAATCTATTCTACAAGAGCTCGATGCCGACTACAAGGGCCTGGATCATCAGATCGATACTTATTACAAAGTGCCTGATGGCCGTTTAAAGCTTAGGCATGGAAATATTGAGCGAACCCTCATCCATTATCAACGCGTAGAGCAAAAAGGACTCAAAAAATCAATTGTGGAATTGTTTCATGTTGAAAAGGATATTGAAACGCTGAAATCCATTCTGGATAAAAGCATTCCTCATTTGGTGACGATAGATAAACTACGACACATATTCTTTATCGAGAATGTTAAGTTTCATGTGGATGAGGTAAAACAGCTTGGTGCTTTTGTGGAAATAGAGGCAATTGATCGCGATGGGAGTATTGGGGAAGCCAAGCTGCGTGAGCAATGTACTCATTATATGTCTGTATTGGGTTTAAAAAGGGAGGATTTAATCGATAAGTCTTATAGTGATATGTTACTGAAAAAGCCTGCCTGAAAATCTTTCTTTTTTGAATACACGGAACTTTAGTTCTTTGACAAATTGTGTGGAACTTTTTTATGCTCCTAAAGTGTTTTATACTGAATCATTATAGAAATATAAAATTTCTTTTGTTACATGGTTTGAAAAAGTTGTAAAAATTTCTTAACTTAATAGACTTGTTCTGTAGCCGCTGATGGGGTGCATTTTATTTTGTCGCTGTTCTTGAGAATATGTTTTCTTTAGATAGAGGCACGCGGCCGCGTGCCTCTATCTAAAATAATCTCTTCTCTTGCCGGCAGCGACAAAATAAAATGCACCCCATCAGCAGCTACAGAACAAGTCTATTATAAATGAGTGCCCTTTACGAATTAAAGCACTGGTAGTGGGGTGAATCCGTTGATACATAGTTTTCAAAGCCCCATTTTAAAAGGTTTGCAAGCAACTATCCACATTTTTGACCCACTACCAAAGCACTCATGCTAAAACGTAGAATATGAAGTGGATGATCTTGACAATGATGCTGTACTCAATGCCAGATGCTGACAATCTAACCTACACCGTCAAGCTGCATAAAGATTTTATTATTACTGAAGCCCTCGTGAACAACCAAAATGTTCATCTGATTATCGATACAGGTACTCCTGAACTGGTTTTGAATAAAAAATATTATGAGCCAAATGAAGAAGTTGAAAAGGGAAATTGTATTACAGGGCAATTAGAGTTGGGAAATACAGAACTGGAGAGCTTTTACTGGAATAACTTCAAAAAACGTCATTTCAAAGTTTTAGTTACGGATTTAAGTATACTCGAACAAAAACTGGAAATTCCCATTCATGGCCTGTTGGGAAATAAATTTCTCAAAAAATACAAGCTCTATCTCGATATTACAAATGGAGAGGTGAAACTCCTTGATAAAAAAATATTACAACATCTCTCCGATCCTGATGTGATGCTCAAAATGTTGAATCAGCAACTTATACCATGTATTCAATTGCAGGGACACGGAAAGAAAATACTCTTTGGAATGGATACGGGCTCTTCCGCCAACTTTATTGATGCGGCCTCTACTTTTGGTCAGGCAAATATACCCCTACCCGGCCATGAAAAGGGAGAGGATTTTAATGTAAAGGGGCTAAATGATCAGGTTCAAAAAGCTAACAGCTATGTTTGTAAAGAATTGACAATAAAAAGCCTACCCATCAATAGACCAATAGAGTTTATTGAAATGGAATTGAATAATAAGGGAGGAGAAATCACTGTCCAGGGAATTCTGGGCATTCCCTTCCTCAAAAACGGCTTGTTTTTATTCGATTTTAAAAAGGATAGATTGTATATTTGGTTGCACTAAGGCCCTATATAAATGCAAACGCCTGACGAAGGTTACATCAAATTTAATTACTCCTGGGAGGAAGCAGCTCTTCCCGCCAGGATTTCTATTGAAGAAATCAATCTATACCGCAAACGATTGCATCAATTAGGCTTAATTGGAGTCTATGAGAATGGTGTTGGTTTTGGCAATATCAGCATGCGATTAGAAAGCAATTATTTTCTGATCACAGGGTCAGCCACCGGGCATTTACCTGCTTTGGAAAGAGAACATTTTGCTATCGTAGAGCACTTTGATATTGAAAAAAATTATGTGCGTTGCAAAGGGCTGACCAGAGCATCATCAGAGAGTATGAGCCATGCCGTTATATATCAGGAACAACCCGAAGTAGGTTCGATCATTCATGGCCATCATCAGGCACTTTGGCAGAAACTCCTCACTAAATACCCTTCTACTTCAAAAAGTGTTCCTTATGGCACTCCGGAAATGGCCAAGGAAATCATTGCTTTAATAAGGCAAGGCGGGCATCCGGTATCGGGTATTTTTGCAATGGCCGGACATAGTCAGGGGATTATTGCCTATGCCGGGAATTTTGAATCCTGTCTTAAGCTTATTCTTGAAGAGCTATAAAGTTGCTTCCTTTACAAGGCTGTTCGTTTTTCGGGAATTTTCGAAGAAAATTCCCGAAAAACGAACAGCCTTGTGAAAAAACGATCCCTCTACTACTTTTCGAACAACTTCAGGTATTAAAAACGATATTTTGTCCAGCAGGCGCTTTTGTTGATCTATATATTTATAGAACTTTGATGTGAAAAAGCATATTTGTTGTTCATAGAAAATTTCAATACTCTTTAACCAATTTTTTTTACAACCATTTAATCTTTTTTGAGATGAAAAAAAGTTCTACCTTTTTAGCCTTTTGCCTTTGCTTGGGGCTTCCTGTATTTTTATCCGCTCAGCTCAATTTTACCTTCCTTTCTAACCTTGATTACGATGTTGAAGTTAGCGATATTTGGGGATATGTTGCTCCCGACGGAACGGAATATGCGCTTGTAGGCATGTTCGATGGTGTTTCTATCGTTAATTTAGCCGATCCTGAGAACCCTGTTGAAAGCGACTTTATTGATGGCGTACCTTCCGGTTGGAGGGATATAAAAACATGGGGAGAATATGCTTATGTGATTAATGAAACCGGAAATGGATTGGCGGTACTTGACCTTTCGAACCTCCCCAATTCTGTGAGTGCTTATGATTGGGCACCTAGTCTGCCAGGTTTGGGCACATTAGGTTCATGCCACAATATTTTTATCGATGAATTTGGGGTTGCCTACCTGGTGGGTTGTAGCCTTAATGCAGGAGGGTTGCTCATGGTTGATGTAGCCACCGACCCGGGGAATCCGATCTTTATAAGTGCTGGAGCTCCTGTTTATTCACATGATGTATATGTTAGGGATAACATTGCCTATAGCTCAGAGATTTACACGGGAAGCTTGGCTTTTTATGATGTTTCTGATAAGAATAATGTTCAGTTATTAGCTACTCAACAAACTCCGGCATTATTCACCCATAATGCATGGCCTTCTGACAATAGTCAGTACATATTCACTACAGATGAGATCGGTGGTGCTCCCGTTGCGTCTTACGATATTTCTGATTTAAATGATATTAAAGAGTTAGATCAATTCAGGCCTTACACGACGCTAGGGTCTGGTGTGATACCTCATAATGTACACGTTTGGAATGATTTTATCATCGTTTCTTACTATACAGACGGTTGTTTAATCATTGACGCTGCCCGGCCGGACAACCTTATAGAGGTTGGCTACTTTGATACTTATATCCCAACAAATACTGGTTTTCAGGGTGCTTGGGGGGCTTATCCGTTTTTACCGTCTGGTATCGTCCTCGTATCTGATATTGGAGACGGGCTTTATGTATTGGAGCCAACTTATGTACGTGCATGTTATCTGGAAGGAACCATCACAGATGCTTCCAACGGTTTGCCTATTCCAAATGCTACTGCTGATATTTTAAATACCGTTATTTTTGAGAACAGTAATAATCAAGGAGTATACAAAACGGGAGTTGCTATCAGTGATACCTATCAGGTCGAGTACTCAGCGCCTGGTTATAAACCAGAAATTGTTGAAGTAGCCTTAGAAAATGGTGAATTGGAAATCGTGGATGTGGCTCTGGAACCACTTCCTTCTTTTGGATTTTCAGGCCAGGTCATAGATAAAGAAACGGGAAATCCAGTGCCAAATGCTATTGTTGAAATGGTAAACGATGCATTTAATTATTTGCTAGAGACGGATGCTCAGGGAGCATTTAGTGTGGCTTCTTTTTTTGAAGGCGATTACGAAATAACTGCCGGCAAGTGGGGATATAAAACCTTAATCATTGATAGTGAAAATCTTAATCCAGCCAATAATTCTATAGCGCTTGAAATTGAAGAAGGTATCGAAGATATTTTCTCTCTTGATCTTGGCTGGCAAGTGATTACCTCTGCTTTTGGAGAAGTACAGTGGGAGATAGGTGACCCTATTGAGGTTTTGGCACCTGCTCCAATCTCAATACCTATTACTCCGGAGGATGATGTAGACGACCCGGGGAACGAATGCTACGTTACAGGTATTGTCGGTTCTCTTGAGAATGGAATATTACTTGGAGGACTTACAACTATGGAGTCGCCGGTGTTTGATTTAAGCGGATATAGCAAACCAATGATGAGCCTCCATACCTGGTTCTTCAATATCGATCAAACGACTTTCGGACTTGGAAATGACTTTATGCGAATTATCATCTCTAATGGTTCTACTATTGAAAGTGTTAAAGATATTCAGTATTTTGAATTAACCCAACCGGAGTGGGAATATCATGAGATAGACATAGCCGCTGCCATTGAGCCAACCGATAATATGCAGGTTTCAATTGTAGCTAATGCTGGTTCTGATTTTAATGGTATAATCGAAGCCGGAGTGGATTATTTTCGCATTTGGGATGCTGACTCGACAGTCAATACGCAGGATTTACCAAACGAAAAGCTTCTTTCTTTCGATGTTTTTCCTAATCCTTCAGAAGGGCCGTTTACGGTTTCCTATGATTTGGTAAAACCCAATATCGAGGCATCGATTTTGATTCAGGATCTTATGGGAAGAACCCTTGAAAAAATTAATGTTACCGATCAAAATGGTCGGATTACCATTAATCATTCTTTAGAACCTGGCTTGTATTATTTGCGCTTAGAGGATGAGTTGGGCAATCATAGCATGCAAAAAGTAATCATTCAATAGACTTTTGTCGCTGCCGGCAAGAGAAGAGGTTTTCTTTCCGGCAGCTACAAAATGAAATGCACCTGTTCGTTTCAACCCAAGAATTGCTGATTTGATTTATCATTTATTATGTTTTTTCTTATTTTACCCAAAAAAGTAAGAAAGCATGAGCCTATTCAAGAAATTTCCCGATAGTGTTACCTTGATCATGGGAATTCTCCTCGTATTTATCCTAATGACTTGGATAATTCCTGCCGGTGAATTCGAGAGAACTAAAAATAAGGATGGACGTGAGGTGGTCGTACCTGGTACTTACCAAACCGTTGCGGCTTCCCCGCAAGGCCCGGGAGCTTTCTTTACAGCTCCAATAAAAGGCTTTATTTCTGCTGCGGAAATTATTGCCTTTGTTTTTTTAGTAGGAGGGGCATTCTCTATTGTCAATAAAACCGGAGCAGTAAATGCCGGATTGGCCAACATCATTCGATTAAGTAAGCGGAAACCTAAGTATAAACGCTGGGTAATTCCAGTATTGATGGTATTATTTTCTTTAGGCGGGGCCACTTTTGGGATGAGTGAAGAAGTACTAGTCTTTATTTTAATCACCATTCCGTTAGCTATAGCCCTGGGGTATGATTCGATCATTGGGGTGGCCATCCCTTTTGTAGGGGCCGGAGTAGGATTTGCAGGAGCTTTCAGTAATCCATTTACGATTGGTGTGGCCCAGGGAATTGCGGAGATTCCTTTGTTTACCGGAATAGAGTATCGCTTAGTGGTATGGTCAATAATGACGTTGATAGGTGTTGGGTTTGTAATGTGGTATGCGCTTCGGCTTGAAGGAGATAAAACAAGGAGCCTGGTTTATAAAATAGACTCCGAGAGAGATATCAATGAAAATGACCATGAAAACGAAGTGCTGACCAATTCGCATCGTTTAGTACTTTTAAGCTTTACCGTTACTATTTTCCTCCTTATCTATGGCGTGACCAAATGGGGGTGGTATATTGAGGAAATATCAGGACTTTTCATTGGTTTTGGAATTGCCGCTGCCATCCTGGGAAGATTGCCTGTTTCTTCCGCTGTAAACGCTTTTATTGAAGGAGCTAAGGAAATGGTTCTGGCGGCATTAATCATCGGTTTATCCAAAGGTTTGTTGGTGGTAGCCAGCGAAGGAAAAATAATTGATACCATTCTTCACTACATAGCTACCGGAGCGAAGCAGTTTTCCCCGGTTATTTCTGCTGAAATCATGTTCCTTTTCCAAAGCTTGTTAAACTTTTTTATTCCTTCAGGCTCAGGCCAGGCTGCCCTTACTATGCCTATTATGGCCCCATTAAGTGACTTGCTTGGTGTAAGTCGACAAACCGCTGTACTGGCATTCCAATTTGGTGATGGACTTTCTAATTTGATTATTCCTACAAGCGGTGTAACAATGGGTATTCTTTCTATTGCCAAGATTCCTTATAACATCTGGCTTAAATGGATGCTTCCGCTGTTCTTGATGTTATGTTTGACTGCCATGTTGTTATTGATTCCTCCTTTGACTTTATTTTCATGGTAGAATAAAGTCTAATATGTAGTTCATGGCAGGATAGACATGAGTCATCTGTAAACAGCGATTCTCGCTTTGAAAAATAAACGCGCCTACAGCGCGAAATTCCTGAGAGGGAGGCCGAAAGGGCTATTTTGCTTCGCAAAATAGCCCTTTCGGCCTCCCTCAAAAAAAAATATCGCTGCGAAGCGGCGTAAATTTGGTTTTGGATTTCCAAAACGAGAATCGTTGTACTGTAAATTAGGTAAAGATGTTGATTAACAGGCTTATATAAGGAATTTTACAAACATGAATCATCCCGAATTTTCGAGATGACCTATGTTTAGTTCCATCCTTAGCTTCTCAAATAGGATGCACCATTCATATCCAATATTGCTCCGGTTGAAAATGCCATACCATTAGTGGAAAGAGATACGATAGCGTGTGCGATCTCCTCAGGTTGAGCAACCCGGTTTAAAGGACTTTGAGCTTTCATTTCTGCTCCCAATTCACTGTTAAGCAGAGGCCTGATCATGTCAGTTTCTACAAAACCAGGTGCAATGACGAAGACGTGAATCCCGTGAGGGGCAAGTTCTACCGCTAAAGATTGACTGAGCGAGTTCAGGCCAGCCTTTGCAGCGCCATAAGCCGTGTGACGCGATTCTCCTCTGAATGCTCCGCGCGAAGATACATTGATGATCTTTCCGCCTTTCTGCTTCATCATTTGCCGGGCAATCAGATAGCAAAGATTGGCTGGCCCCATCAAGTTTATGGAAATGGTACGCTGCCAGGCTTCCTGCCATTCATCAAAGTCAAGGTCACTTACCGGATGGGGTTCAAAAATTCCGGCATTATTAACCAGAATATCAATTTTTCCAGCTTGGGCAACAGAGCTTTCTACCATTTGTTCTAAATGCCCGGGCTTACTAATATCGGCTTGAACGATGAAGTGACCCTCACCAGGTAAGGAAGCCAATACTTTTTTAACCGCTTTTTCAGAAGAACGGTAGTGCAGAATAACCTGAGCACCTTTTTGAGCATACGCCAGGGCGGTGGCACTTCCTATGCCTTTTGAAGCACCTGTTATGAGTACTGTTTTTTCGTTAAAATCCATTATTTTCGGTTTTTAATGACTTATAAACTTCTTTAGTTCTTTGGCATAAATTGTGGAAAATGGAACTTCAAAATAATAAGCCTTGAATGCCCTTGTGGCTGAAAGGCTTATTATTTTGAAGTTCCACACAATTTGTCAAAGAACGACTTCTTTTTAAAAAACTAACTTCATCACTTTAATAATGCATTGTATTGTAGGTATTGATTACGGCAGCAAAACTGCAGGAACAACTGTTTTGGCCATCATGAATCTTGATGACAAAAGTATTCATTTTCTTGCTTCTGAAAAGGGGAGGAATGCAGATCAGTTTATTTTGAATCATTTGGAAAAGCTCGAGCCTGAATATGTGTTTGTAGATGCGCCTCTGAGTTTGCCGGGCTTTTTTCATCATCAGGAGGTTTATGTTGATCATATGTATCGCCAGTGCGATCGATTACTAGGGGCTATGTCTCCAATGTTTATTGGTGGATTGAGCGCTAGAGCAATCAAACTTAAATGCACTTTGCGGGAACGGAATATTGAAGTGAGGGAAACCTACCCGGCTGTATGGGCAAAACGTTGGGAGCTTAAAAAAATAGGTTACAAGAAGAAATTGAGTGAATTACCAAAATCATTAGCGGTTGTAAAAAAGAAAACACTTTTGAATTTTTTTCCGGAAAAAATAGCCTCCTGGCATCACTTAGATAGCTTACTTTGCTTATATTCCGCATTTAGGTATCAACAAGGAATCTTTGAATCCTTTGGCGACCCCAAAGAGGGAATAATAATAATTTAGAGATTTTTTCAAAAATGCTTACGCTGAAGGCAAGGAATTACTTTTGACATTCGTTCATCTTTTATTTTTTACCCAAAAAATGGCATATAAATTAAGCATACCATTCCGGATATTTAAGCTTCATTTTTCAGGCGGAGGAACGGTTCTGGCCCCCCAGGAAGATGCTCATTTGCTATCTGCTAATGAAACCTCCCTGGAATTAGCTCGTCGCTTTGAGAAGCAATTTCAAAAAATGGTAATTGACAAGGGAGAACTTCAGGAATTAAGCCCGTTTTTTGCAGAAGGTAATTACGAAAAGAAAAAAGTGCAACTCGTTCTTCCTCCAAACTCTGACTATAAACTCTATCCTGCCTTAGCTATTGAAATTGAATATATTTTTCTGGAAAATGAAGCTGGTTTTATCGCATTTATCCCTTCTCTTGGCTTAGAAGCCTATGCTGCAAATGCAGAAAACCTCGATTTGAAAGTGCAGGAGGTCGTTAAAATGGAGTTTAAAAGAAATCAGCGTTTATCAAATGTTTACAGGCTAATGGAAGGGCTCTGGTACGATAAAGTAGAACTCGTTTCGCATGAGGTGAGTTTCGATGTGCCGCGCTTAGGGGAAAAAAACGATCGTAAAAATGGAGGGGAGACCGTTTGGCTCGAAAGGGTAGCCCAAAAGATTGAAGTTAAAAATAAAGAAATGTATGGGCGTAAAGATTTGTTAAAACAAATAAAAACATCCATAAATAATACCTTTAATCAAAATATTCTGTTGGTAGGGCCGAGCGGAGTAGGCAAAACGGCCCTCGTCAGGGAATTGTGTTACCAATGTCAAAAAGAACAAGTAGCTTTAACAATTTGGGAAACTACAGCCTCGGTTATCATCAAGGAATTGATGAGTGATACCACCTGGCAGGATAACCTTCCATCTCTTTGCAAAGAACTAAATGAAAGCGGTGATTTCCTTTTTGTAGACAATCTTTTGCAGTTATTTGAAATTGGTCAGTACGAAGGCAATGATGTAAGTGTCGGGGCTTATTTGAAGAGTTTTCTTGAAAAAGGAACCATCAAAATGATCAGTGAATGCACCGAGGAAGAAAAAGCTAAAATTGAATTACTGGAGCCTAACTACCTGAGAAGCTTCCAAATAATTAGTGTCGGTGAACCGGGGGAAAAGGAGCTGGAAGAAATCGTTCTAAAAAAAATAAATACAAAAGCGAAGATAAAAAATGTAGTAATTTCCAGAGAAGCGATCCAGGAATCGATTCGCTTGTTCCGGCGCTTCAATCCTTATTCAGGCTTTCCGGGTAAGGCCATCCGTTTTCTGGAAAGCCTTCTTTTAAATATTTTTGAAAAAGAGGCCCTAATTGATAGGGGAGAGGTGATCAAACGGTTTTGTGAAGAAAGTGGAATGCCTCCTTATCTGATAGATCCTTCTCAGACGCTTGATTTGCCCATGATGAATGCTTTTTTCTATCAAAAGATATTCGGGCAAGATCATGCGGTAGAAGGTTTGATCAACGTCCTCATTTCGGTAAAAACTGCAATGACTCGCAAGGGTAAACCCATTGCTTCTTTTTTATTCGTGGGCCCTACCGGCGTTGGAAAAACGGAGGTCTCGAAGGTATTGGCAGAATTTGTATTTAGCGCCCGGGATCGAATGCTGCGCTTTGATATGAGCGAGTTTTCCAGCCCGGATACTGTAATGAGGCTGATCGGATCTCATTACTATTCAGATGGCTTACTTACTTCTGCTGTGCGCAAGGAACCCTTTTCGGTTCTCCTTTTTGACGAAATCGAAAAAGCAGATCCTACTTTTTTTGACCTGCTTTTACAGGTATTGAGTGAAGGGCGGTTGACGGATAGCCAGGGGCAATTGGTTAATTTCTGTAGCTCGATTATTGTAATGACTTCAAATATTGGAGCTAGTAACCTGAGTAATAAAAAGGTAGGTTGGAAAAAGAAGATAGATTTGGAAGAAGTAAATCACTATTTCACGGGGGCTGTGCAGCAATTTTTCCGGCCTGAATTGTACAACCGAATTGATCAGATTATTCCCTTTTCGCCTCTATCCAGAGAAAGTGTGCGCTTCATTGTAGAAAGAGAAGTCGAATTGTTTCGGCAACGTGAGGGGGTTCGCTTTCGGAACATGGATCTAACTATTTCGGAAGCGGTATTTGATTACCTGGCGGAGGAAGGATATGATGTTCAATATGGCGCTCGCCAGCTTAAGCGTATTATCCAGGATTTGCTCATCGTTCCCTTGTCTAAAAAACTAAATGTAATGGATTTCTATGATCAACTCAATGTAGAGATTCATTGCGGACAAGATGGCCTTGAAATCCGCCTTGAAGAAGATGCTGATAGCATTGAAATGTATCTTGAACAGCTCGAAAAAGTGAATTATGCCGACTTGGCGAGTGAATTGAGAAGAAAAGCTACCAGAATGCGTAACAGCAGCTACTTTTCGCAAATAATAAACAAGATCGATATCCTGGAAAGGGAAAAAGGGCAACTGGATGGAGCGTTTTGGGAAAATAAGGAACATGCTGAAGAGTATACCAGATTTTTGGTGGCTCGTCAAGCATTTGAAGTTGTAGAAACCAAGATCATCGACCTTGAAAATCAATTGGCACTGGCTTCGGCAGGCTTTATTCCTTACGATCAACAACTCTCTGAGGCATTGGAAACCTGGAAAACCGATTTCTTCGAGCTGCAAGTAGATATTTTAAATGAGCTCGGTGAAAAAAAGAATCCCTATGTTTTAGGCGTATATGGTAGGAATTTAGCTCCTCTATACGATTTTTATCAAAATTTACTCAAAGCAAAACAAATTGAGTACCATGTGGAATTAATATGGTATTCCAACCCTCCGAAAAAGGAGATGAGAAATGATGCCTTCCTTAATTATCATACCATGAAGGACTTAAATTGCTCTTTTTCTAAAACCATAGATTTTCGGGAGCCAAAAATTGAGTCCGAAGAATCTCCTTACGGAAATCTTTGCGGTATAGAGTTTTACATAGAAGGTTCATGGGCGTATTATTACCTGGAACCTGAAAGAGGCAGTCAGAAGTGGGAACTGGACTCGAAGAATAGCCACTATTATTTTGTGGAGGCTTACACGAAGGGGGAAAAGCGCTTTTCATCCGATGAAATGGAAGTTGTCGATTGGTTCAGGTTTTTGGAAGAACGGTATCAATTTCCGAATTTATCATCAACAAGAAGGGTCGTAACCGAAACCACTTTACATGATGATGAGTTGTTAATTAAACGCGAGCTACCCATAAAAAATCATTTGGAGTTAATTATATCTAAACTGGATCAGCTTTTCCAGAATTATATAGAACAACACTGGTTGTGATTTTTAGTAGTTCTTTGACATAAATTGTGTGGAGATGGAACTTTAAACGTGAGTTATCCCAAATTTTAAGAAACTTCATGTTGCCACAAAGATTAATAACAGATGCTGTAAATCAACACTTTAGGATCGGCCTTATTCAATTTAGCTTTTTGTCCCGAATCAAGTTCGGGACAAAAAGCGTTAAGAATTGAATACAGCCTTGATTTTTTGCTACTTTTTCATCAAGGAAAAAGTAGATAAAGCATTGATTAGTAGCACTATGTAAAGATCTTTCACAAACATTAGTTATCCCGAATTTTCGGGATAACTAATGTTTCAAGTTCCACACAATTTGTCAAAGAACGTTTTTAGTTTATCTAAAAAACGTTTTATGAATTATAAAAGAATAAATCTTTCTCTAATACTACTGTTTTTTTCTGGAGTTTCCCTTTTCGCTCAAACAGCATCAAGGCCGGGAAAATATTGGATTTACTTCACCGATAAAGCCAACAATGGTTATTCTATCCACGAACCGGCCCGTTTCCTTTCGGCCCGCGCAATTGATCGCCGCGCAAAACTGGGCATTGACATCACAGAACAAGATCTGCCGGTAAACCGGACTTACGTGGAGGGCATAAAAGATAAGGGGGCTAAAGTTTATAACATTACTAAATGGTTCAATGCGGCCCTGGTCAAAGCGGACTCAGCCCTGGTAAGCCAGCTATATCAACTTCCATTTGTAGATTCAGTAGAATATGTCGGCAGGTACCATGAAAAACGCTTTTTACTAAAAAAAGAAGGTAAAGAGCGGGATGTTATGCAAAATTATCCAGCTCTGAATGAAAAATACGGTTTTGGTACCCGTCAAGTTAATATGATCCGGGCAGATGAACTGCATGATTTAGGTTTCCAGGGAGATGGCTTACTAGTTGGTGTTTTTGACGGCGGTTTCATGAACGTGGACATAATGCCCTTTTTCGATACCCTCCGGGCTCAAAACCGCCTTTTTGAAGGACGAGATTTTGTAGATGCCGATGACTGGCTCTATGAATCCAGTACGCATGGCTCTCAAGTATTATCTGTAATGGCTTCTAACCTTCCGGGATTGTTGATTGGCTCTGCTCCTGATGCAACTTATGTTTTGTTTAAAACGGAGGACACGCGCAGCGAATCCTGGTCAGAAGAATGCAACTGGATCGCTGCGGCGGAATTTGCAGATAGCCTGGGGATCGATGTCATCAATTCTTCTTTGGGCTACACGACTTTCAATGAAGAAAGTATGAATTATTCGCACGATAAAATGAATGGTAATTATGCTCGTATTTCCAGAGCAGCCAATATTGCTTTTTCAAAAGGAATTTTAGTGGTGAATAGCGCTGGTAATGAAGGGCGTTCGAGCTGGAAACATATTGGAGCACCCGCGGATGCTGAAAATGTACTCGCTATTGGTGCAGTCGATTTGAATGAGAAAAAAGCTGGTTTCAGTTCCGTTGGCCCTAGTGGGGATGGCCGTTTAAAACCGAATATCAGCGCTGCAGGTTTGGGAATTATTGTAGGATCGACTTATTCTTATCAGGTACAACCTTCGAGTGGAACTTCTTTCGCTTCTCCTTTGATGACGGGGGCAGCTACGGCACTTTGGCAGGCATTCCCGGAAAAAACCAATGCTGAAATCTTTGAAGCCCTGGAGGCTACTGCTTCGCAAGCGGAAAATCCCGATTATTTGCTAGGGTATGGTATTCCCGATATGGTAGCGGCTTTTCAATATTTAGCCGGAAATAATGCAGTAATCGTAGAGACAGAAAATGCCTTAAATGATTATCAAGTTCTACTTCCTTCTCATAAAGATATTTATCTTTTAAATGAATTAGAAGATGACATGCTATTGGTTATTTACAATCAAATTGGTGAAGTGACAGGGGAGTATCCTTTAAATCCGAAGATTAGAAAAATAAATATTGAGCCATTCAGAGCCAGTGGAAACTTGCTGTATTTTAGGTTAAAACCTTATGAAAAGACCGATATGCTTCGCCCCTGAGGAGAGTTTGTCAAAGAACGCTTAATTTTAAAACATTCCGAACCTATAAAAATTACCATTTTTATAGGTTCGGAATAAACTCCCTTTTTGAGGCAGCAGCACAGAGCCATTTTGCTTCGCAAAATGGCTCTGTGCTGCTGCCTCAAAAGAGAAAAC
Organism: uncultured Saprospiraceae bacterium; assembly: GCA_964537285.1. GTDB lineage: Bacteria > Bacteroidota > Bacteroidia > Chitinophagales > Saprospiraceae > CAZHZT01. The sequence continues at coordinate 33,931 of CAZHZT010000014.1, forward strand.
CCTGCCGCTACGCGGCATAAATTCGATTGTCGATTTAAAAACCGACAATCGATGTATTCAAATAATCTCTATTCCAAAACCATTCCCAGTGCTTTAAACGGAACAATAAGCTTTCCCGTCTCTTTTGAAGCCTTGGTACCCTTGCCCGTTTCATCCAAAATGTAGAAAGCTTCCTTGGTCGTCAATTCAGGCTTGATACTCTTCATCAAGCCAATAAGTCCTGCTACATAAGGCGTGGCCATAGAAGTGCCGTTGAACGCTTTATAATTATTATCAGGAATCGTAGAGTAAATTTCCACTCCGGGAGCTGCTACCGCCATTTTTATGCCTTGAACAAAATTGGAAAAAGAGGCTTTTTGAAGTTCCCTGTCTACCGCACTTACTGTAATAACGCCAGGGGCATTTGCCGGTGCAATATTGCGGGCGTCTCCATTATTATTGCCTGCAGCGCACACAACAATGGCACCTGCCTCGGTGGCATACTCAATGGCTTTCCGGTAGGCTACCTGGCGGCGGTCACGGGAAGGGCCACCCAATGACATGGAAATGACTGCCGCACCACGATCAGCTGCTTCAATAATGCCATCAATAATGGTCTTTTGAGAACCCCCCCCATAAGATTTCAATACTTTGACAGAAGTTATTTCTACAAAATCATTGGAAGGGGCAAAAGAAGCAATACCTATTCCGTTGTTTGTTACGGAGGCAGCGATACCGGCACAATGCGTGCCATGACCATGAGGGTCATCGTCATATCTGCTTCGTACAGATCGATATCGTTCCTTAATATCCTCGTGTTGCCCATCAACACCCGTGTCCAGGATAGCTATAAGGGCTTTTTTTTTAGGTTGGATATTATTATCCTGAAACATCTTGTACAAGGCAGCTACTTCCATCACTTCGAATCCCCATAAATGATTAACATCTGGATCATTGATCCCAAAACTCTGCCGGGATGGCTGAATATTTTGGGTTTCAAGGACAGGAACCGAAATCATCTCATTATCTTCAACAGATTCTACTATATCTACTTTACGGAGAGTCTTTTGGATAGTCCTTACTGTTTTTAGTTTATCATCCGGAATATCGATAACGTAATAATCATCCAGGTCGGTACTTGCTTCCCTTTCTGGATAAAAGGCACGCCGGTAGCTAAAGTTAAGCTCTTCAGCCAGAGCATCAAGCTCACTCGTGTTCATATCTTCCTTTAATTCTAGAAGGAGTTCCCCATTGCTTTCGAGATTGAGCTTACCTCCCCCCTGAGGGAAAGCTTGCTGCATTTTTGGCATGTAGAGAAGATGAAAAGAAAGATAAGTAAGTGCCAGCAACAGAAAGAAAACCGTTTTATTTTTGCGAAAACGCGCTACGATTATAGAGAGAGCAGCCAGTAAGCCCATGTCCCGGGAAAGGATCATGAGTTTATAGGGGATTTCTCCCTCTGAAAAAGCAAGAGACAAAAGGTATAAGAAAAAACCGGCCAGGAAAATCTTGCTCATAAACCTTGCCCAAGGCTTGTTGCCCAGAAAAAAGAACCACATCATTAAGCCTAAGGCACTCAAAATGTATCCCAACGGATAAACAATATCAAGCATTTCGTTATTATTTGTATTTGGTTAAACTTTTGAATCTAAAAGTTATTAAAATTCGTGAAAACTTCGCATTAATTAAGATATATGTCTTGAATTATTAGATATGTGATTCAATTTACATCTTTATTATTATTTTTGCGGCATGTTTGCGGAGATGAATACACGCTTGGTTTGTAAAATGAATTATTAAATTAAACAATTAACAATAAAATGGCTGAAAGACATAATTGCGTCATTATCGGATCAGGGCCTGCTGGTTACACAGCTGCCATCTATGCGGCTCGTGCCAATATGGCTCCGGTATTGTATACCGGTGATCAACCGGGAGGGCAATTAACCATTACAAATGATGTAGAAAATTATCCGGGATATCCTGATGGTATCATGGGGCCAGAGATGATGGAAGATTTTAAGAAGCAAGCTGCCCGCTTTGGTACGGATATTCGCGATGGAATGGTGGAAAAAGTAGAATTGAATGGCTCTGTTCATAAATTATGGGATGAAGAAGGTAGAGAACTGGAAGCTCATTCGATAATCATTTCTACAGGAGCAAGTGCCAAATGGCTGGGGCTGGACTCGGAGCAACGCCTGGCTTCTAATGGTGGTGGCGTATCTGCCTGTGCGGTTTGTGATGGTTTTTTCCACCGAAATAGGGAAGTAGCTATTGTAGGAGGTGGAGATACAGCTGCCGAAGAAGCCACTTATTTATCCAAAATCTGTAAAAAAGTACACATGCTGGTCCGCCGGGATGAAATGCGGGCTTCAAAGATAATGCAGGAGCGTGTTTTGAATACCGCTAACATCGAAGTGCATTGGAACACTGAAGCACTCGAAATTTTAGGGCAGGAAGTAGTCGAAGGGGTTCGTGTGATCAATAATAAAACAAAAGAAGAAAGTATTATTGAAAATCTGACTGGCTTTTTTGTTGCAATTGGCCACAAACCAAACACGGATATTTTTAAAGGTTTCCTTGAAATGGATGATGTAGGATACATAAAAACAATGCCAGGAACCACTAAAACGAATGTTGAAGGGGTATTTGCAAGCGGAGACGCGCAGGATAGCGTGTATCGACAAGCAGTGACGGCCGCCGGAACTGGCTGCATGGCTGCATTAGACGCGGAGCGTTACTTGACAGAAAAAGGAATCGTTTAATCAAAGCCTTATCTACTTTTTTCTTGATAAAAAAGTAGCAAAAAATCAAGGCTGTATTCAATTTTTAACGCTTTTTGTCCCGAACTTGATTCGGGACAGCCTAAAATGAATAAACTCGCCTCCTAAGGTCGGCTCAAACAGTATTCATTTTTTAACGGCTGCCAGCCTGTCAAAAAGCTAAATTGAATAAGGCCGGTCCTAAGATGTTAATTAACGGTAATCATCGTTTTTGAAAGTCCAAAACTAAATTTACGCCGCTTCGCGCTTATATTATCTATTGAGGTGTTCCGAAAAGGTGTTTTGGCAAAGCCAAAACACCTTTTCGGAACACCTCAATAGATAAGATCGCGCCGCAGGCACGTTTGTTTTCAAAGGCGAGAATCACTGCTGTCTTAATAGTAAAATGCAAAAATTATTTATATGAAAAAATTTCGACCAGGTGTGCTTCATGGAGATGAAGTAACCGCTTTATTTGACTATGCAAAAGAACAGAACTTTGCAATTCCGGCAGTAAATGTTGTAGGAAGTAATTCCATCAATGCCGTATTAGAAACCGCTCGCAGCGTTAACTCTCCTGTTATTATTCAGTTCTCTAATGGCGGGGCCTCCTTTATGGCGGGCAAGGGCTTGTCTAATGAAGATGAAAAAGCTGCTATTGCCGGAGCTATTTCTGGTGCTACTCATGTTCATGCCTTGGCCGAAATGTATGATGTAACGGTTGTTCTTCATACCGATCACTGTGCCCGCAAACTTCTGCCCTGGGTGGATGGCCTTTTGGAAGCAGGAACGGAGTTTTTTGAAAAAAGAAACTTTCCGCTCTTCAGTTCACATATGCTTGATTTATCTGAGGAACCATTGGAAGAAAACATCTCTACTTGTGAAGCTTACCTGAAAAAAATGGCTCCTCTTGGGATGACACTGGAGATCGAACTCGGTGTAACAGGTGGAGAAGAAGATGGCGTAGACAATACGGAAATTGATAATGCTCGCTTATACACTCAACCTGAGGAAGTAGCTTATGCCTACGAAAAACTTTCTGCTATCAGCCCTAGATTTACCGTAGCGGCTGCCTTTGGTAATGTGCATGGAGTCTACAAACCCGGAAATGTTTCCCTGCAGCCTGTTATTCTAAAAAATTCTCAGGAGTATATCCAATCCCGTTTTGATACCAAACCACTGCCTTTGCAGTTTGTCTTCCACGGTGGTTCTGGCTCGTCAAGAGAAGAAATCCGCGAAGCTATTTCTTACGGCGCGATTAAAATGAATATCGATACGGACTTGCAATGGGCATTCTGGACCGGCGTAAGGGATTACTATGAAGGTAAGCGTTACTATATGCAGTCTCAAATCGGTAATCCGGAAGGAGATGATAAGCCTAATAAAAAATTCTATGATCCGCGAAAATGGCTTAGAGAAGGGGAGAAGAGTTTGGGTAAAAGGTTATTACAAGCCTTTGAAGATTTGAATTGCATAAACCGGAATGCAGGATAGTATTGCTATATTAATAAGTAAAGTTCTTTGACATAAATTGTCAAAGAACAATAAATAAAAAGGCCCTGTCAGCTCATCTGATAGGGCCTTTTTACTTACAAATTTAACCTCTAATTAAAACACCAAGTGTATTTTTGTAAAAAAAACAAAATGCGATTCCCGACTTTTACAATTCTATTTTTGTTGGGCTTTTTTTCAACTTGTTTTGGACAAGAAATTAAGCCTTACCTTCAAACACCTACACCCAACTCTGTATGGGTAAACTGGAAAACGGATATAACCGGTACTCCGGAAATTGCCTACGGCCTTGAAGCCAATGCGCTCGATCTTTCCACCAGTGGTACTACCGCAGAGTTTACGGATCCGGGATACCCTGGTAAATACTACTATCATAGCGTTCAACTTACTGACCTTCAGCCTAACACAGGTTACTATTATCGGGTTTCACTTGGGAGCTTGCAATCTGATGTGCATTTCTTCCGCACGCCTCCTGAATACGGAAATACTGTAGATAAACTGCGCATCCTCATTCTTGGAGACCACCAGATCAAAAGCCAGCCGCGCTATGATTCTTTGGTAGTAGCTGCTAAGCGCAAGGTGGCTCAAAAATACGGCGAGCCTGTTGGCAATTACGTTCACTTGATCATGAATACCGGTGATCAGGTTGATTTAGGGAACCTGGATCATTACGAAAATATCCACTTTAAGAAATCCAGCTACATCTCTCCGGATATTCCTATCATGCCTGCCGTAGGGAATCACGAATTATATGGGGCATTAGGTATGCAGGCTTACTATGATCACTTCATTTTGAACGATATTGAATATCAGGGGATTAATTCTAATACAGAGAATTATTACGCCTATCAGATTGCAAATGTACTTTTCGTAGTATTAAGCACAGAACATACTACCAGTACTCAGGTAAACTGGGTCAACCAAGTGGTTACAGAAGCTAAAGATGATGAAAATGTGGATTGGATCATTGCCATTGGACACCGTCCGTATCAAGCGGAGCAGTATGTAGGAGATATTTCTCACTGGTTTGTAAATGATGTACTGCCTGTTATGGAGCAGACCGAAAAGTTTGTTCTTTATGTAGGTGCCCATCACCATATTTATTCACGCGGCCAATTTAGAAACTTCCCTGCTTACCATATTATTTCCGGGGGAACCGCCTGGAACCAATACTGGGGAATGTCTTCTGAAAGAGATTTCGATGAAACGCAAAAGACAATCTCTCACTGGGCTTATCAATTGGTAGAGTTTGATAATGTTGACATGAGTATGAATGTTGAATGTTACTCCATTGGCAGCATTTATCAGCATAGAGATAATGAATTAATTGATGTCTTTCATCGTAAAAAAGGACAGGATAAACCAAGTAAACCTTCTATTACAAACACTTTCCCGGATTCATTAAAGTTGCCCTATACCCTAACGAGCTCATCTTATTCAACCAATACCGCTGAATTGTACAATAGTACCCAATTTCAGGTAGCTCCTACAACAGATTTTGCTAATCCTGAAATTGATAAAATTCGCGATTTTGAAAACCTCTACGGTATGGGGGGAGTAGAACCAGACTCTACCGTGGATATCCATGCGGGTTTAGATATTTTCCAATTCATCATTGATTCCAACGAAATTGTGAATGGAAGTCATTTTGCTCGTGTACGCCACCGCGACCGCAACCTGGAATGGTCAGATTGGTCAGATCCCGTGACGTTTAAAGTGTACGGAAGTGTGGTAGGAGATCCCAAAATAACCTTGGATAAGAAGGCTTATGCTCCTGGGGAAACGATAAAAGTAACGTATAGCTATGGCCCGGGAAACCCGACGGATTGGGTGGGCTTGTACAAAAAGTTTGATACGCCTGGCCAGGTGGGGTCGACTACCTGGCAGTATGTGGATGGAAAGAATGGGGTTTTAAATATGACACTTAACAGCCCTAACGAGTATTTTGCCGCTTTTTTCGAATTAGATGGCTACACGGAAATTGCCGATCGTGTTCCTTTCTGGGTTGGAAATATTCCGGAATTATCACTGGATAAGGAGGCATTTGCCGATGGTGAAACGGTAGAGGTGCATTACGAAAAAGCACCTGCCAACCCTCAGGATTGGATTGGTATTTACAAAATTGGCAATACTCCTGAACCTGGTTCTCATTCAGCTTCCCAATTTGTTACAGGCCTTAATGGTACTGCTACTTTCCCTGATTTGGACAAAGGTTACTACTTCGCAACTTATTTACTGAATAATGCTTACTTCGAGCCAGGTGAACGCGTATTCTTCTCTGTCGGAGATACTATTTCTGAAATCAGCACCAATAAACCTGTTTACAATCTGGGGGAGGAAATTGTAGTTTACTTCAGCGATGGCCCTGGTACACCTAAAGATTGGCTGGGAATCTATGCAGACGATGCTGACCCGCAAGTTGATTATTTGTACAGTTATGAATATGTAGATGGACAGCCAGCGGGCGAGGCCATGTTCACCAATGATGATCCCAATGCCTCCAACATCCTTCCTGATACAGTAGGAGAGTATTTCGTTTGCTTGTTCATCAATGATTCCTATACAGAAGTGTCTAACCGTGTTTATTTTTCTGTTGTCGACAGCACTACCAACATCACCTTCTTTGATGATATGAACGAGCCAGTGAAAATGTATCCGAATCCGATGAGGAACTACACTGTTCTGGACGCGAAGTATCCCATTAATCAGGTGAGTTTGTTTGATATCCACGGCCGTGAAGTATTTTCTATGAAAGACCTTCAGCAGGAAAAAGTCCGGATCAATCGGAATTTACTTTCTTCCGGGACTTATATTCTGAAAGTGTATTCGAATAAAGTATATCAATTCAAGTTAATTGTGAAGTAGCTTTTTTCGTTCTTTGACAAATTGTGTGGAACTTCAAAATTTATGTCAAAGAGCTGCTTTTTTAAAACATGAGTCATCCCAAATTTCGGGATGACTCATGTTGATCATTAACCATTTCTTGCAATGACTTTCTCATTCTATATCACAGAGGGCATTCGCCATATCGCCGATTGGGATGCATATGATCATATGCTGTTCGTCATAACACTTTGTGCGTTTTATGCCATTTCCCAGTGGAAGCAAGTCTTGATATTGCTAACTGCTTTTACTATCGGGCACTCTGTTACCTTACTTTTATCTGGTCTGGAATTGGTTAGCATCAATCCTCAGGTAATCGAAGTGTTAATTCCTTTAACAATAATTCTAACGGCCATTCACAACGTATGGGCCTATCCTTCAAATAATCAAAGAAATATTCGATGGAATTATGTGTTGGCCCTTGGTTTTGGGTTGATACACGGGCTAGGTTTCTCTAACTTTTTCCGGGCTATGCTAACGGGTATTAATGATGATATTGTTTTGCCCCTGTTAGGATTTAATTTAGGTATTGAAATTGGCCAAATTATCATAGTATTGGTTTTCTTTACGTTTTATCGCATAATTAAAGGCGTATTTGATTTTTTCCACCGGGATTGGAATACCTTTTTTAGCGGTCTGGGTGCAGGAATTGCTCTTATTTTGATATTAAATGTGCTTCAATGATCCATTTTATTATTTTCTTGGCCTCTTTTTTTAATGCTTCCGAACCTCATCCTTTAAAAATGAGTGTTTGTAATGTGCAATATCATCCTGAAAAACAAGAGCTACAGCTCAACTTTCGCTTTTTTGCCGATGATTTTGGGGATCATTTAGCCCATATATACAGACTGAAGCAGGTTGATTTAGAAAACCCTTCTCCTGAAGTCCTGAGAGTAATCGAAGATTATGTTAAAAATAACTTTACACTAAAAATTAATGAAGTACCCCTCATTTTAATTTTCCAAAAATCTGAGCTGGTTAAAGCAGACTTGATTGACCTGGTTGAATTTAAGGTTGAAGGGGTTGAAAAAATTCAATTTATTAGCATTGAGAATAAACTCTTTTTCGATGCTTTTTTAACACAAAGGAATCTTGTAGGCCTTGAATTAGGACAAGAAGAAAAGGTTATCCTTGAATTTGTACCTGGAGAATCAAAGAAAAAATATACCCTCCCTTAACGATCACTAATTACCCAGCGAAACTTTCCTTTTTAACATCCTCTTCTTTGCAATCTTCTCCGGGTTTGCTTCCACAAACAGAGCACTCTCCAATCTCGTTCTTAAGCATCGGGTTATTCGTGGCACATGTACCTCTGAACTCTTTGCCGGTAACAACATGACGAAGATTAATAAGAATAAATGATATACCAAACATAGCGAAAATGATCGCCAAAACATATAGGAATTCCATAATTTAAATTTTTATAGGTTGTAAACAGATTTAGAAAGTTGGTTCTTTGACATAAATTGTGATAAAATGGAGTTTAAAATTGATAATCCCTTTAGCCACCAGGGCATTCAGGTTTTATCATTTTTCAACTCCACACAATTTGTCAAAGAACGAGAAAGTTTAGCTTCTTAATGCCCTAAACTGTTACAAAACAACGTATTTTTCCCCAGTACAGTTTACCTTTGCACAAAACTATTTTAATAAGTTACGATTAAACGAATAAATGTCAACGGGAAATGAATAATAAAGGCCTTCCGCTGCGATTACTCGTTGGCCGTTAACCGTTTTCCGTAAAACCGCAATTATAACTATCTAATATGGAAGAGAAACTAAAAGCTTTTGAACGTTTACTGAATATTATGGATGATCTCCGCGAAAAATGCCCCTGGGATCGTAAGCAAACCCTGGAAAGTCTTCGTAATTTGACGATTGAAGAGACCTACGAACTGGCTGATGCTATTTTGGAAAAAGATATGGAGGGCATCAAAGAAGAACTTGGAGACTTGCTGCTGCACATGGTCTTTTACTCCAAAATTGCAGAGGAAAAAGAAGCATTCAATGTAGCTGATGCTTTAAATGCGGTTTGTGATAAACTGATCAAACGTCATCCGCATATTTATGGTGATGTAAAAGTGGAAAATGAGGAAGATGTTAAGCGTAATTGGGAGCAATTAAAACTTAAAGAAGGCAAAAAATCCGTCCTTTCTGGAGTGCCTAATTCCCTGCCCGCAATGGTTAAAGCTTACCGGATGCAGGAAAAAACCAAGCAAGTAGGCTTCGAGTGGGATAATAGTGAGCAAGTATGGGAAAAAGTCGAGGAGGAAATGGCCGAGTTTAAAGAAACTTTAGATCAGGATCTTCCTAAGGAAAAACGCGAGGAAGAGTTCGGGGACGTGCTCTTTTCTTTAATTAACTACGCCCGTTTCCAGGGAATCGATCCGGAAACAGCCTTGGAAAAAGTAAACCTGAAGTTTAAAAAGCGGTTTGAATATATTGAGAACCAGGCACCCAAACCTCTGAAAGAAATGACCTTGGCTGAAATGGACCAGCTATGGGTAGAAGCAAAAGAAAAATAACGTTATTTGACATAAATTGTGGAAAATGGAACTAAAAATAATTATGAAAATTGCATTCGGAAGCGATCTTAAAAATGCCACAACGGATAAAATTCAAGCGTATCTGGCCGCAAAAGGCCATGAAGTAATGCTGTTTGGTGCAGTAAAAGACGGAAACAAGCATTGGTCGGCCATCGGTGAATCTATTGGAAAAGCAGTAGCCAATAAAACATGTGATGAAGGAATTGTTTGTTGCTGGACCGGTACGGGGGTAAGCATCGCTGCCAATAAAGTTAATGGTATTCGTGCCGCCCTTTGCAACGATGCAGGAACAGCCCGCGGAGCGCGCTTGTGGAACGATGCAAATGTATTGGCAATGAGCCTGAGGTTAGTAACAGAAGCCTTGGCTGAAGAGGTTTTAGATGCATGGTTCGCACACTCGGTAAGTACTGAAAATGAGGATTTAGAATACATTGATTATCTCAAAAAAATAGATAAAAACTAAAGGTCGAAGTTGACCCAAAAGTAGCTTTTCCGAATTATGGTCACTTTTTTACTTAAATTTATCTGAACTAATTCTAAATAGATTGTTATACAGTATAACTTTGGGTATTTTAGCATTTAAAAGTAAAAAATATGTCGGATAAGGTAAGCATCATCATAGCAGATTCACAATATCTAACACGCCTGGGCTTAAGGGAAGTAATGGGAAATGAAGAAAAATTCCATCTTACCGCCGAAGTCACAGAAGAAGAACAGTTATTAAAGGAGCTAAACGATGCCAATGATTCGATAGATGTGGTTATACTTGATTATAATCAACCCGATAAATTTTCACCTGAAACCATCCAAAAAATAAAACTTCATCATCCGGATATTAATGTTCTGATTATTAGCGCGGATAATGATAAACAACGCATTTATGATGTGCTGGAAAATGGGGTGAATAACTATCTGACCAAAGAATGTGATGAAGAGGAAATTCATGATGCTATTATAGCAGCCTCAAGAGGAGAGCGGTTCTTTTGCACGAAAGTATTGGATTACATATTCGAAAAATCTTTTAGGAAAAATGAAAGTTGTGCACCAACTCCGCTTTCACCCCGGCAAATTGAAATTGTTCAGTTAATTGCTGAGGGGAAAATCGCTAAAGAGATCGCACAAGAACTTAACCTGAGTACTCATACCGTTTATACCCATCGTAAAAACATCATGAAAAAGCTAAATGTCGCTTCTACTTCAGAACTAGTATTATATGCCGTAAGGCATGACCTCATAAAATCAGAAGTGGCCTAAGTGCTTCAAGAACTACGTTTGCCACCAAAATAATCGCTTCTAAAGCTATCAAGGATTTAAGTAGTTCACGGAATTGGGCTACCAAACAGATGATAGCTATTTTGCGCTGAATCAAGGCGCGAGAACCGCGCTTAGCCCTTGTTAAGCAAGGCTTTGAGCAACGCAGAGTCAGCGCAAAAGAGCATCATATGGTTATGTAGTTTAATTCCGTGAACTACTTAGTTCCTGAAGCACTAGTAGAGACTGCCTCATAAGTAATTCGCGTGGCTTGGGAGGAGTATTTTCTATTGAGGGGTGTGCTTTTCTGAAATTTTCACTAAAAATTTCAAAAAAGCACATCTCTCAGAAAAGAATATTTCCCGCCAGTCTCGACGAAGGTACTTATGAGGCTGCCTCTGGCGAAATAAAAGCAAAAGGCCCGGATTTACGCCTGGGCCTTTTGCTTTTATTTCATCAGGCAACTTCTGGCTTAAATTTTTTTTATATTTTTTTTTACAAAAAATTGATTTTATCCAAAATTTCCTTTACTTTATGCCGTTGTAGATTGTGTATCAAGGCATTTTATTTTGAAAATTTCCTTTTCAACATGATAAAGAATAATTTAATCCTCTTAACTACTCTATTCTGTTTGTCAAATCTTTCTTTAAGTGCTCAAATCTATGTGCGCTACTTCGAAGATTGTATGCTGGAAATGGAGTACCAAACCAAAGGGAAAGGCACAAGTACCCAAAAAGTTTTTCAGGTAACTCTTGACGATAAACGGAGTCTGATACTTGAATCTGGTCGTATAGAAAAGAAATTTGAAGAACCATACGGAACTGAAAATTGTCAACACAAAGACCTTCGGGCGGAAACGGCTAAGCTAATTAACAATGGTACTACAAGAGTTTATGTTGTTAAAGCTGCTGAAGATGGTAAGTACGAGCTCTATCAAATTGCCAAAGCTTCAGTACTATATTATGACCCTGGGCGTTACTTCCACTATGTGTCCCCTGAAATGGATTTTGGTTATCAATATGATATACTAGATAAAAAAACAGATATCAGTAATAATCCAAAATTATCAAATATTTATTACGAAGGTGCCAGCTCTACCGATTGCTATGAGTTTATCAAACTTCGTAAAGAAACAGAAGTCAAGAAATACAAGAATACCTCTATCCGCAAAGAGTATTTTTCTTTTATTCCAAGCATAGGCATCCTTCAGGCAGAATTCCCTCTTCCTGTACCATTGACTAGAAAAGGGGTGACCACACTTGCAAAAATCAATGGGTCAAGCCTGGATGAGTTTTGTGAAGAAAATGATAATAACCTGGTCATCGATGATCCTCAGGGCACCAATCCGGACCGAGGTACACGAGATTATGAAAATAGATCAGGGGTAGGAGTTGACCGTGGACGAAACGGAAATTCATCTCGTAGCAATTCCGGTTCTTCAACTGGTCCTAGAAGAAAAATGCGTAAAGATGATTTGATATTCATGGATGGTATCTCTAATCTATGGATTGATCGAAGTACATTCGCTCCAGCGAATCTTCGTCTGGATGGAATTGTTTATATCGACGGCAGACAGTTTAGTCCTACCGATCTTCCTCCAATTACTTTCCCCGGGGTTTTGCCTACTTTAGGCTATACTGATCCTTCCAAGTGTAAAGTTTACTGGGATGCTCAGTATGATCAATATATAAACCTATTTACAGGAGCAGTGATGAGAGGAACTTGCGACGGGATCGTTTATAATAATGGCTTTAGAGTTGGCAGAGTTAAGGAAGGCACTCCGGATTCCTACGAATGTTTCATTGTGGTTAATGATGAAGGTTATTACATCAATCCAGCCACTGGAATTCCTTTTACCGGCAAATGTAATGGTTATGCTTACAGAAATGGAATCATTATTGGCCGTGAAACGGATTATCCCGATCTTGAAAATAACACCGGTAGCTCACCCAATAATCCAAATACCTCTAATCCAGGGGGGTGCGATAAAAAATCGGTTCCTGGTTTGCACGTAGTTCAACCCGGAGAAACCTTAAACCAGATCGCTCGCTTTTATAACCTTTCCGTAGCTCAACTCAAAGAATGGAATAACCTGGCATCGGATTTCATCCGTCCTTGCAAAGAATTGACGACTTCTCCCTTAAATTATTTTGATTCTTCAGGCAAAAGTAACATCAATAGAGGCCCGTCCGATTATGACAATTATGATGTAAGAAATGCGGCGGGAGACTTTTACGTGGTTCAACCGGGCGATAACCTGGCGGGAATAGCTCAACGCTATGGATTTACTGAAGAAAAGCTAAGGGAAATAAATCAAATGAAAAATTGGGAAACCGTCAAGGTAGGGCAACATCTCAAAATAAGAGATCGTGCGGATGGTTTCGGTACAAGAGAATACGGAAATATTCGCTCTGTAAAAGATTATAGCGAAACACCTTTGAATGACCTGCTTTTCCCTGAGAAAAAGTCGATTTCACAACCTGATGAAGAAAATATTCCAAATCCAATGGAAAATAATACTATAACACAACATGTGGTGAAGAAAGGTGAAAACTTGTATCGAATTTCTCAGGAATACGGACTTACAGTCAACGAATTGAAACAATTGAACGGCTTGACATCCAATACTATATTCCCTAATCAAACATTGAAAATCCGCTAATCAAGCTCCAATAAAATACATAACCACCATGGCACGCCCAACGGATAAGTTTGAGCTTACAGAAAAAGACCGTCATTTTCTAGAAGAATTCCTTGGCAAGGATGAAAATTCATCCAGGGAATTCAAGCGTGCTAAAGTATTAATAGAGCTATCCAATGGACTTAGTGTTCGCGAAGTTGCCGAAAGCAGTGGTGTAAGTCAGCCTACAGTTTATCGCTTGCGAAGCATTTATAAAAAAGACGGGCTGTTATTTGCACTGAAAGATCAACCTAGATCCGGAAGGCCTCAACAATTAACTATTGATGAGCGCCAAAAAATTATAGATTTAACTAAAACGGATAGACCGGAAGGTAAAAAGAAGTGGACCTTGCGTTTGCTGGCCAAAAAAGCCGGAGAATTAGGACTCGTTAACAAAGGAAGCATTTCCCACACAGAAGTAGCGAGAATCCTTAAAGAAGAAGGTATAAAATTAAGTGAAACATGAGTCATCCCTGATTTTCGGGATGACTCACGTTCTACGCGTTTAAAAAGTGGGGCAAAGAATGGATTCATTTTCATAGCTGCCCAAATAAGTAACTGAAATCTCAAAGGCCCCCTGACCTTGTTGATAAGTAGAGAGATCCTTAGCATTAATATCGTAGCTTAAGCCAATAAATATACTGTTGATTTCCAGGCCTAGTAGCCCTACAAAGGCATCAATAAAAAATTCGTCACTTTCATTTTTCACCGGCCTCACCCAAGCTCCAAGCTGCATGGCAAGATCCGAGGATTCGCTTAGTTTGAAACGAATATTTGTTCCTGTATTAAATTGGAGATGCGAGCCTTGAGAGGCAAATAAAAGTCGAGGAAGTAGAGAAACTTCATCTTCTTTGCTAATTGGTAACTCCGCACTGAGCTGAGCAGAATATTTCGTCAATAAATTAACACCACTTCCTTCTTCTCTGATGGCCTGTTCTTCTTCACTAAGTTCTTCATAAAAAGAAATTCTGGGGCTAAAAACGTGATGCATCGCAGCACCAATATATAAGGCCGTTCTTTCTTTAGGATTAAAGGTGTAATTAAGCCCAATATTTAGGTCGGAGAAAGAAAAATTATTCGAAGGAAACTCTTCACCGGTAGGATTCACATAGCCGGTACTTCCATCAAATTGATCATCGAAAGTAAGTGTATTGAAATTTACATTTCGTTGACCAAGAGCTCCCTGAATTCCCAGGGTAAGAAACTGCTTTTTGTCCCAATCAAGGCCTTTATGATAGGCTACAGATAAGCCTAACTGATTGGTGCTGAAATCAATAACGCCTACATTGTCGGAGAAGAACATGATTCCGGCCGCGATAGCATCTTTGAATCTTGAATTGAGTTCCAAGTCAAATCGTACGTCAATTGCGGTAGAAAAGGTTGTATACGGTTGATCGAGCACACCCCTCCATTGGTCACGGTAAATCCCCGAAACTCTGTACCTTCCGTCAAAGGCGCCTGTCAGTGCTGGGTTGAGAGTTAAGGGAGAACCGTAAAACTGAGTAAAGTGTTGATCTTGAGCCAAGGCGAAATAAGCCGCCATACACATTCCAAAAGTGAGGATAAAGTGCTTCATGCTTCGGTGTCTAGGATGGTTTTAATTAGTAAATTCTTACCAAAATTAGATAAATTGTTAAACCTAATAACAAATGTACAACGACTTTAACGAATATTTGTTATTTTTGAAGCAACAAGGAATTTGCTTTATATGGATTGTGGTATAGCGCATTTAAGTGTGGTTCCTATTCGCTCGGGTTCTTCGGAAAAAAGCGAAATGGTTTCCCAGCTACTGTTCGGCGAAATGGTAGAAATTCTGGAGAAAAAGGGAAAACAGTGGATCAAAGTCCGCTGCTTATGGGATAATTATATCGGTTGGATAAATGCGTTACAGGTTCAACGAATCACTCCCTCGGAATTCGGGGAGTATACCACTCATTTTTCATACTGCCTGGAAATTGCTCAACCAGCAATGAATAATAGCTTCTTCGTTCCTTTGACCCTCGGCGCTGTTTTAAGAAACTATGATGGTCTGCAATTCAGGCTCAATGGTCTTTCCTATCAGTTTAGTGGTCAGGTAATCGACCCTCGTTTATTAGAGCCTACTGCAGAGCTAATTATTAAAATTGCCCGTCGATACCTCTATGCTCCTTACCTCTGGGGTGGCAGATCGCCCTTCGGTATCGATTGCTCCGGGTTTACTCAAATGGTTTTTAAGCTGGCGGGGGTTCAGTTACCCAGAGATGCCTATCAACAAGTTGAAATCGGCGAACTGGTTGACTTTGTGGAGCATGCACTGCCTGGTGATCTGGTCTTTTTTGAAAATAATAAAAACCGGATTAATCACGTCGGTATCCTACTTGAAGATCATTATATTATCCACGCTTCTGGTCAGGTGCGCATCGACAAACTAGATCACTTCGGAATCTTTAACGAAGAGCTTCATAAATATACTCATCAACTCCGTGTTATTAAGCGTATCCTTACCGAAAACCTTTCCTCAGTGTATTCTGCCAACAAACCGGATAAAACGGATGTTGTAAAAAAGGTAAGGCAGTTTTATCCAACTGCTTAGTAATCTGGAACCTATTTCAGAATAAAGTCTGGTAAATCCCCCCGGATCATTCTTAATGAGCAGGTTGTTTTTCAGAGGGGCGGATTCGCCCCTCTGAAAAATAACCTGCTCATTAAGAATGATCCGGGGGATTTCATTTGGTCGAAATTTATTTGGGAAGTCCTTAAAGCAGGCCGTTAGGCCTGCCTGATCGTAGCCCTGGGTGCTCCCAGGGGTATAAGATATAGGAATCAACTTCCGCGTAGCGGAAGCACATCATAGGCCGTTGCTCTTTTGTTGTGCTTCCGCTACGCGGAAGAAATTAGGTAGAATAACCTTTTCCCCAGGAAAACCTGGGGCTACGATCAGGCAGGCCTAACGGCCTGCTTTATGTTCTTAAAATATTGACCAAATAAAATCATCTAGAACCCTCATTAATGATAGGGAAAAAAATTATTTAAATGAGTAAAATCGGATTGTTGGTAGTTTTTTCTTTGCTTACCCTGACTTTAAGTGGGCAGTCGCTATTAGACAGGAAAAAGATTTCATTTGTGAAGCCTCCCTTTAAAATCAATTTTGGAGATAAGTCTACTACATTTATAGATTTGGATGGTTCATCCAAGCCTATGACCCTTAATATTCGGAGAGAGATCTTATTTTCCGAACAAACACCGATCCAATGGTCAAATGATCATCATCTGCCTTTTTTTTGTGAAATAGAACATCGATTAGAGAAGAAGGGAAAGATGGGGTTAAAGTTTCGTTTAGGCGATGTTCAGTATGTAGATTACCTGGAAGGAAAAAGGGATAAAGAGTATTAATATTAAACAAGATCAAACAAGTTTTTTACGCCCAAAGTCCTGTCTGCAATAAAGCCTTCTCCAAATTCGGCACCGATTGGGCGGCCAAAATCTCTGGCTCTTGCATAAAGAAAATCCATGAATTCCTTGCTGGAAATGGGCGAATCAGGCTCTGAAGAATCAGGGTTATAAAATTGGGACTTAAAAGCTTTAACCAGTTCCATTTTTTCATCCATATATTCAGAAATATCAACTACAAAGTCAGGCTTTAGGAAATAATCTTGTATAAAGTGATAAATTGCTTTAGGCCTCCATGGGTTTTGTAGCAAGGCATCTTCACCTTGGGTTTCAATTTTTACCAAGCCTGCCAGGAAACATGCTTCCCTTATAAGTTTGGCTCCCTTTCCGTGATCTGGGTGGCGATCTGAAATTGTATTGGCCAATACAATTTCTGGCTGATAAGTACGGATAGCTTTTATTATTTTCAGTAGATTTTCTTTGGAATGGGTAAAGAAACCATCCGGCATTTCTAAGTTAATCCTGACTTTAGCACCCATTTTTTCCCTGGCATCTTCCGCTTCCTGTAGCCGGATAGGAGCACTTCCGCGTGTTCCCAATTCTCCTTGAGTAAGGTCGATCAGGCCAACCGAACGGCCCATTTTTACATGCTTAAGCAAGGTGCCGCTGCAGCTCAGTTCTACATCATCAGGATGAGCTGCTATGGCTAGAATATCTAATTTCATGTGTGGATGAACTTTAAAAGAAGGTTTAGAGCTTAATTGAACACAATGCGAAACAAAAAATACCCTTATTTGTTTGGCGGGCTCAAAAGCAGTTCATAGACTTTGGTAAGAAGATTTTGTTAGGAGTGAGGCTGAAAGGAATATCATTTTGAAGTTCCATTTTTTCACAATTTATGTCAAAGAACTAAAATTGCTATTGCCATTCAGCATTAATGAGGAATTCCCATAAGTTTTCGTACGGAATGATCTCAATTTCGAAGGATTGATTAGCGGTTTCCAGAGGGATGGCCTTTAATTCTTCTAATAATGGAGTTGCTTTGGATTTCACCTCCTCCTTATTGAATGCGTTGGCGGGCAAAAGGAGCAGCATTCTAATGAAGGTTTCAGAGCGCTCAGTATGGTCTGTTTTTAGATGGCGACTAGCATATTTTCGAATGCTTTCTGCTTTTTCAATGAAATCATCATGTTTACCCTGGATGGTCATGAAGAGCATGTTTAAGATCATGATTGGGATATTCATGCCCTTTTTATCTTTTGAGAAGATAGGTAATTCATTTAAGAACTTGCTGAGGCGGAAGTTACCTGGTTTTTTACCTTTAAGGGCTTGTATTTGATCAATTTCGAGCAAAAAGCGAATGAACGCTTCGTAAATTTTCCATGTTTCGATGATTGCTTCCGATTGAAAGCGGAAACGCGAATGTCGCATAGCACTGTCCAGAACTAGATAAGCTTTCTGAAGATCATCACAGTGCATATTAAGCATGAAATAAAGCTCTTGCGCTTTAAACCAATTGATCAAACCAGGAGTAATTAGGGACAAACATTTTTCAGCTATAGATTTTCCTTTTTCAAACTCTTTTAGTTGAATAAGGCAGGCTAGTTGCTGATAGAGAAAAGTGACAAGAGAGATCTTGGATACATAGGGTTTGCTTTCGAAAAACTCAATTGCTTTTCCACAAAGTTCATTCGTCGCTTTGTAATCGTTTACTGCCATGTACCGGATTACCTCAATGAGATAGAACGTACGATGAAGATTGTGAGATGAGTGCGTTTCAACCATTTGTTCAAGCGCTTCGGAAAACGCTGCGGCCTGCTCATTTATCTCTGTTTGTGTAGATTTAGCGGTAACATAATTAAGAACTAACTGCTCATAATACTTTTCTGCTGCTGTTTCTGCGCGATGAATAGCTTCCTGGGTTTGTACGATCTCGTCATATTGATTGAACTTTTTTTCGTCTCCTTCAAAAACGGCATAATGAAGGCGTAAAATACGAGCGACATCAATGGTGAGATCTGTGAATTCGAATTTTAGCGTTTGCCTTAGAATCTTATGAGCGAGCTGAATGGCTGCAACGCGGGCTTCCCGCCCCAAGAGGATCTTTACAGCTGCCCATTCTTTACAGCATGTATAGTAAGCTTTTTGATATTCATTAAAGCCAGCTTGTTTTTGATCAATAAAAAATACGGTATTGATCAAACGCTTCTTCAGGTTAGTGCGCAGATTCTTATAACTCTTGGAGTTGGCATTAGATTTATAGAGGTCATGGGCCGCATCATCGTCTGATTCAAATTCATTGTTGAGTATACCCTCATACAAACGCTCCTGCTTGGTGTCCCCGTCGAACCCATCGCCTATAATCTGTATTGAACTTGTTTTTTGTTTACTGATAACCTGTATCAGTTCCTTTAAATCCTTCATAGTGAATTACGGCAGCTTATTCAATCCAAAATGAACGTATCGCGAGTTAAGGTGGAACGATAAGTGATATTATTAGAGTATTAACCAACTCAAAATGACTACTCGTTAACCATTATCACGCCATTTAGGTGAATTAAATCATATGACACAAATTGGAATGATTCCATTGTGAAAAATAAAAACCGGCCTGTGGGATGGGATATACTAGTGGTTTTGGGAAGAATTTTACTAGAATAAATTTACTTCATAAATCAAAGATATAACTTATTTTAATAAGAATGAAAAATATTTAAAATTTTATTTATTTTATAAAAATCTGATAATTAATTAGTTATTAAAATAGCTGGAAATTTTCCTCAAAAAAAGGGGAGGGACCAAATCCGTTTTTTGTCCGTGATGCTTCTGATAAACCGCTCTATCTTTGTAATGTAATCAAGAGAAAAAAACAGATTTTAAAAAAATCAATAATCATGAAATCACAAAGAAATACCACTTCTGTGACAGGGGCTACCTTTTGCTCGATTGTAAATAAAATTGGAATGGCGGCAAAGAAAGATATCATTATTACAGATATCAACGGAGTATAGTAGTATCCGGTAAATAGTAAGCGAAAGGAAATTAAAGAACTAAAGAATTAAAATAACTCATTAACATGGAGTCATTAGGTAGAAATATAGAAAAATCACAAAATATGCACGTTTTAGTGAATTTAGTGCTAGGCTCTCTAAGCAGGAATTGTATGGGAGTCGGAATATGTAAAATGGACGTCCAAAATGACGGGAGAGAAGTGGTTTCGCATTTACCTAATTATACGCAAGCCTATATTTATACAGGTAGTCTCGGGGAAATCGTTTTTGAATTTAAAGAATCCCTGATGCATCCGGAAACTATAAAGGAGTACTTTAGACATAACTACTTTATTATCCCGGAGCAGATTTGTCTTAATGAAAAAGTCAGGAATGCACTGAGAATAGATGAAGGGGTTCTTATAGCCCCCGGAGCCTATAAAATCCAAAGAGAAGACGACAAACTAATCGTGAGCTTCAGCGAGGCATCCAAGAAAAACAAGTTAGAAATTACCAAAACAATATTTAATAAAACTGCCTTAAAGGCCGCTTAAGAAAGCTCCTTTGAGGGCAACATAAGAAAAACTGGGGCTGAAACCTCAGAAATAAAAAACGGGTTCACACAAAAATAACGTAAATCATGAACAACATTTACAGAGCATTCGCACTAACGAACATCCTATTGCTGTTGCCTTTGGCAACGCTTTTCGCTGGTTCAGAACCAACAGGACTAGCCCAAAAAATTTACTCAAAACTTTCCGAGAACATCATCTCTGATTACCAAAATGCAGGCTTCCTAATGGAAAACGTAGGGGCCATTGGTGATTTTGTTTGGGAAGATCTCGATGGTGATGGCATTAAAGACTTTAATGAGCCAGGTATTGATAATGTCATCGTAGAGCTCTATGATTGTTTTAATTTGAATACTCCTTTGCAAACTACCCAAACGGCAAATGGAGGATATTATCAATTTTATGGTTTGGCTCCCGGTAGTTATAAACTTCGCTTCGAAGACATTACAGATTGGGGGCTAATAAGAGTTCCGGAAAATATGGGGCTTAATGAAGAATTAGACAGTGATGCCAATGAAGCAGGGTATACAGCTTGTATTACCGTATTAGAAAATCAAATTCTTAACAACGTAGATGCTGGTTATGAAGTTTGTGTTCCTACCGGGTCGCTTACTTGTAATGATGAAAGTACTATTGCTCTTGGGCCCGATTGTTCAGAAATAATAACATCTGACCTTATCATTGAAGGTGAAGATGGTTGTTCAAATAATTATGCGGTGGAAGTCTTTTTCAATGGTGTTCCAGTGCCAAATAATGAGGTAAATGCTACACACATTGGTGAGCAGCTTGTGGTGAAAGTTTCTAACCCGGTAACCGGTAATTTCTGTGAAGGCCTGCTCAATGTAATTGATGTATTGGCTCCGCAGATTCTCAATTGTAATCCCGCTACGGTTGCTTGTACCGGAGGTACGGATCCCGGTTCAATTGGAATGCCTACTGTTGTGGATAATTGTGATCAAGATGTTTCTTTTACATTTACAGATCAAGTTACTGCAGTAGGAGAGTGTACGGATGATTTTGTTCAAATCGTAACCAGAACCTGGACTGCCACGGATGATAGTGGCAATACTTCCACTTGTTCGCAGCAAATTACCTTTGCCCGCCCAAGTGTAGATGATGTAGATTTTCCGGTGGATTTGGATGGAAACAGTGCACCAACGATTGATTGTGTTAACCCAAACACTGCTCCTGAAAATACTGGCAGGCCAACTATTGACGGGGTCGAAATATTTACCGGAGATATTTGTGATATTGAAGTAGGCTTTACGGATACGGAAGTTCCTTTATGTAATAATAGTTATCAGGTAATTCGTGAATGGGTCGTTATTGACGCTTGTACCGGAGAGACCAGATCGCATGTTCAAATCATTACCGTAGTGGATACAGAGGGCCCCGTTTTGGATTGTCCTGGCGATGTTATTGTAGGAAGTGGGGCTGGTTGTGTTGGGAGTGCTGTTCTTCCTACGATTACATATACGGATAATTGTTCTTCACTGGATCAAATTACGGTGGTTACAGAAACCCCATTTGGGATTATTTCAGGAAATGGTGGGTTTTTAGCTGGATTATCTGCAGGAGCGAATCAGGTAACCTACATCGTAACGGATGATTGTGGGAATGTTTCCACTTGTACGATTAACTTAATCGTAGAAGATCAGATCCCTCCGGTAGCGATTTGTGATGAGGAAACTTCTATTGGCCTTGGTGAGGATGGCACAGCAGTAATTTGCTGGAATACGTTTGATGATGGAAGTTATGACAATTGTGGCATTGTAGCTTATAAAGTGAAAAGAGTTGATGATCCACCTACCACTCCATTTACAGATTGTGTGATTTTTGATTGTGATGATGTAGGTACAGATGTGCAGGTCCGTCTGAGAGTTTATGATATTGCAGGTAATTTTACAGAAACTGATCCAAACGGACGTTTCAATGAATGTACGGTGAATGTAAATGTTCAGGATAATATTCTGCCATCCATTATTTGTCCTCCGAATACAACGCTTAATTGCTGGGAGTTTGATGAAGATAAGTGGGACGGAGTCGTACAGGATTCCAATGCAGGGCCTCCCGTATTCCTGCTACCTGACAATGAATTGATCGGCTATGCTACCAATGCTTCTGATAATTGTGGAATAGAAAAGGTAACCGTTTCTCAAAATGGTGATGCTGATCAATGTGGAGAAGGAACGATTACACGGGTTTACACAGCCGTAGATAATACCGGGGCCGTTTCTTCCTGTGCTCAAATCATAACATTGGAAAACGCTAATCCATTTGATATTACTGATTTCTTATGCTGGTCTTCGCCAATTGGTCAGGGTCATACCTTAACAGATGGTGTGGAATGGCCTTGTGATATTACGATTACTACTTGTGGGTCCGGCTTGGATCCGGATGAATTGGAAAATAATCCGCAAGTTCAGATCGAAGATGTACGGCCACAAATTATGGAAGATGCCTGTGATTTAGTTGGTGTAACTTTTAAAGATACAGAGTTACCAATTGTAGGCTCAGGTTGTGTTAAATTAATTCGTGAATGGTCCGTTATTGATTGGTGCCAGCCGGATGATAATTTTGATGCCGGATATGTAACATGGACTTTTCAACAAGAAATAAAGGTATTAGAAAGTGATGCACCTGAAATCATTTCGGATTGTGAAGATATTACAATCCATAGTTTCGAAGACGATTGTGAACCTGCTCCTGCTGATATCGAAATTGTAGCTACAGATGATTGTACGAACGATGAGGATCTGGTTTATTACTATAAGATCGATGCTTTCTATGACCCATTAGACCCTGCTTCGCCTACTTATGATTACAACTCAGACTTCAACCCGTTTGCTTACCCTGATAATGCGGATAATGAAGCTAGTGGTGAATATCCAATTGGAACGCACCTAATATTATGGAAAGTGGAAGATGGATGCGGAAATTTGACTACATGTAAATACACCTTTACTATCAAAGACGGCAAAGCACCAAGCATTGTTTGTAAAAATCTGGTAACCGACTTAGGGCCGGTTATTGATGAAGCCACCCTATCCGTATTCAGTTTTGAAAACGGAGACAGTTTTGATAACTGTACGCCTTATGATCAGCTTAACTTCTCATTCTCTCCAACGGATCCTGATTTACAGGAGCTTACATTTACTTGTGCGGAAGTTGATACTAACTTTGTCAATATTTATGTAACTGACCTTGAAGGCAATCAGAATTTCTGCGAAACTTTCGTAGTGGTTCAGGATAATTTCGATATCTGCAATAGCAACAACAATAAGATGGCTGTAGCCGGTTTGATTGAAACTACAGACTATGAGCCGGTTTCGCAGGTAGAAGTAGAACTTACCGATACAGATGCTTTGGAATCAGGTTTTATTACTACCTTATTGGATGGTGGATTTAACTTCAATGTACCTGCTGGTAATAATTACTCAATAGTTCCAAAGAAAAACATTACTCCGGACAATGGGGTAACCACCTTTGATTTGGTACTGATTTCTCAGCACATCCTGGGCATCCAGCAATTGAATTCCCCATATAAAATGATTGCCGCCGATGTAAGCAATAATGGGAAGGTTACCACTTTCGATATCGTAGAGCTGAGAAAGCTGATCCTAAAGATTATTAATGAGTTCCCTGAAAACCAATCCTGGAGATTTGTCGATAAAAGCTTCGTATTCCCGGATCCATCTGATCCATTTAAAACACCATTCCCTGAGGTGATCAATATCAATGACTTGAATGAAGATATGAACGCCAATGATTTCGTAGGAATCAAGATTGGGGATATCGACGGGAACGCTAAAGCAAATGAATTAGTAGGCAGCGAGGATCGTAGCTTCGACGGGCAATTGGTTTTCAATACCGAAGACCTTCTTATTGAGGAAGGACAAGAAGTGGAAGTAGTTTTAAGTGTTGAAGATGTGAAGCATATCCAAGGCTTTCAGTTTGCACTTTCTTTCGAAAATGCGGCTCTACAGTTAGTTGATTTGCAAAGCTTATCTTCTTCAATTCATGAGAGTAACTTTGGAATGCAATTTGTCGATGAAGGGATCATCATGGTAAGCTGGAATGGCCAGTCTATTGAAGGTGAAGAACTTGTAAAGTTGGTTTTCTCTGCACAAAAGAGTGGTGAATTAAGTGAATGGTTATCATTAGACAGACGTTATTTGAGTCCTGAGGGGTATAGATTCTCCCAAGAAGCTTCAACATTTGATTTAAATGAAGTGGTGATCCGGTTTAATAAAGACGGAGAGTCGACTTCTTCAAATGATATATTCAAGCTGTACCAAAACCAGCCCAATCCATTTGCAGAAAGAACATCCATTGGCTTTTACTTACCAAAAACGGAACGAATAAGTTTCCAGGTAACGGATGCTTCCGGACGTATTTTGAAGGTAATTGATGCGGAATATCCGGAGGGCTTCCACCAAATTGAATTGACTAAAGCGGATCTTGGTACAAGCGGGTTGTTGTTTTATACCTTAAGAACAGGTCAACAAGCGGAGACCAGAAAGATGATTTTACATTAGAAGATATGTAGAATACCAGCGATTCTCGCTTTGAAAAATAAACGCGCCTGCGGCGCGAAATTCTTCAAAGAGGGATGCAGAAAGGGCTATTTTGCGAAGCAAAATAGCCCTTTCTGCATCCCTCAAAAGAAAATACCACCGCGAAGCGGCCTAAATTTAGTTTTGGACTTCCAAAACGAGAATAGCTGGTAGAAGGCGAATTACTTTAGTAAAAGAGAGGGGATTTCCTTTTTTGAGGGTGGGGCGAAAGAAAATATCTCTGCGAAGCGGCCTAATTCTTCTTCTTATTCGTTTTCTTAGGAGAAACGATGACGATCATACGACGGCCTTCCATTTTAGGGAGGGACTCTGCTGTTCCTACATCTTCTAATTCTTTCAGGAATCTAAGAAGCAACAGGTTTCCACGATCTTTAAATACGATAGTACGACCACGGAAGTGCACATAAGCTTTCACTTTAGCGCCTTCTTCAAGGAATTTTGTAGCGTGACGTAGTTTGAATTCAAAATCGTGATCATCGGTATTCGGGCCAAAACGAATTTCCTTTACAACTGTTTTGGCTGTTTTTGCTTTAATTTCTTTCTCCTTTTTCTTTCTCAGATAGAGAAACTTTTTATAGTCGATAATTTTACAAACGGGTGGGTTTGCTTTAGGAGAAATTTCCACTAGATCGAGGTCTACTTTTTCGGCCCATTGACGAGCTTTACGAGTAGGGTAAATACCGACCTCAATTTTTTCGCCGATTGCTTCGCTGATTTTTTCCAGGTCATCGCCTACAACGCGAACTTCTGGTACGCGAATGTGATGATTGATACGAAATTCTGGTTTCTGTTCTCTTGGTCTAAAATTTCTTGAAATCCTTTTTGCCAATATTGATTGTTTTTTTTAAGAAATATGCCTTTAAGGCGAATAATTGTTAAATTGCTAGTAAAAATAGCACAAGATTTACGCTTTACATATAGATTAATGATATTTTCTTTAAAATAGTTCTCAAAGATGCCTTTTTTTAGGAAAAACGTGTTCTTTGAAGTTCCATTTTCCACAATTTATGTCAATGAAATATTTAATTGTTGTGTAATTCGTAGCTCTAATTCCTTAGGGTTAAATGGCTTCGTCAAGTAATCCGCAGCTCCCTTTTCAAGGCAGTTTATTCGGGTTAAGCTCTTTTCTACGCTCGATAATACAATTACTTTGGACTGTGTTTGCTGGTTTTCTTTCAAATAAGTTAAAAACTCTTCGCCAGACATGCCGGGCATGTTCAGGTCTAATACAATTACTTCAGGTTTGATTTGCTCTAGAGTGTTAACAGCATCTAGAGCGCCCTGCATAGCAACAACTTCAAATTCCTTCTTGAAGTAGACGATAAGGAACTCCCGCATCATCTCATTATCATCAATGATCATTACAGTAGGTTTCATTATTAATTTCTTTTTGATTGAATTATTAACTCAGTTTACAGAGTATTAAATCTGATTGACAGTTGCAAAAGTACAGGGGACTGCTGCTTTTAG
Source organism: uncultured Saprospiraceae bacterium (assembly GCA_964537285.1). Classification (GTDB taxonomy): domain Bacteria; phylum Bacteroidota; class Bacteroidia; order Chitinophagales; family Saprospiraceae; genus CAZHZT01. The sequence goes on from CAZHZT010000014.1 coordinate 60,522, forward strand.
CCGGTTTTTTAGGAAAACGGACAGCTTGCTTCGGAAAATGGGAAGAAATCCACGAAGGATGGAATTTTCCTTATCGGGCGTGGGTTTGAGATAGCTTCTGGCAGGTTTTCCAAAAAACGAATGATTGTGACTAAAAACCTAAAAGTTCTGAATGCCGCGCCCAATCCGGCTAATATTGCAAGCAAATAGAACACACAAAATTATTCACAATGATTATGAAAAATAAAAGCTTACTGTTGATCTTACTCATTTTCTGGAGTGCCTGTAATGTTTACGAACTGCCCGAAGTGAATGAACTGGAGAACGCAGACGAGATTGTTGACATTAACTTTTTGTCTGTACCTGAAGATTTTAATTTTGAAACTACACGCGAGGTGACACTTGAAATCTCAGCAGTAGATAATCAAAAACAGGTGCTTTCAAATGTGCCTTTTAAAGTTTTCTTACCAAAAGGAGAAAATTTACACCTTATGGTAGAAGGAATTATTGGAAGTGAAAGGTTCATGGAAGTTAAGTTGGAAGTTGACGTAAACCAGGAGTATTTATTGATCCGTACTATTTATCCTGGATTACCAGATGCTTATTGGATACCTCTTGACAGGTCAATAATTCCAGTAGTAATGGGGAGTTATAACGGCGATGAGCCGCCAGCACCTTTTCAGATGGTTATGCCTTCAAATGTTGAAAACCAAACGATTGCTTTGGCGGGAAATCGATCCATTCCATTTAGCTATATGGGAACCTATAACAACCAAGGCAGGCCGAACTATCTGGAGCCAGTCGGGGATGTGGTTGATCAGTCCTTACTCAATGTAATTGCAAACAGCCTGCCGGAAGGTCAGCCCGTACCAGAATATAACCCACAATATATTGCTGGAGGGACTAATGCCAATACGAAATTAACCGATGATTGCGAGGTATGGGTCACTTTTGTGCACGAAGGTGCAGGATATCGAAATGCCCTGGGGTATTATACCTACCCAACGAGTTCTCCACCAGCTAGTGTCGATGATATTGATGATTTCTATATTATTTTCCCTAATGTTTCCTTTCAAGGAAGTGGTGGACAACTACAAACAGGGGATAAAGTCTATTTAGGGTCTTTCGTAGAAGGGACGAGCATTGGTTGGTTCCTGGTTCCGAATGGCTGGGAGTCCGGTACGCAGCAAGTTGAATATCAAGGAGCGGGGTTCGATATTAGATATTCGGATAAAGCTTTCAACACTTTTACATCTCCGGAATTTAGAAATCACGTTGTATTGCTGCAAGATCCGGATGCAGAGTTATTGTTGTTGGGTATTGAAGACATAAATCGTCCGAGTGGAGATAATGATTTCAATGATGCAATGTTTTATTTAACGGCAACGCCTTTTGAAGCAGTAGATCGCACCGGTATTGTTGAAGTGCAAAACGAAGTCAATGATTCGGACGGAGACGGTATCGGAGACAATGCAGATAGTTTTGTAGATGATCCTGATATTGCTTTCATCTCTTATTTCCCTGCTGCCGATCAGTTTGCTACCCTTGCCTTTGAAGATCAATGGCCCAATAAAGGAGATTATGATATGAACGATCTGGTCATTGATTACAATTTTACAGAATATAGAAACGCAGCCAATAAAGTGATCAAGCTTAGGGCTCATTTTAAATTGAGAGCTATGGGAGCAGGCTACCGCAATGGCTTTGGCTTTGAAATGGATATTCCGGCATCGGCAGTAACCAATGTAGACGGACAATCGATTACCGAAAATTACATCCAACTGGCGGCATCTGGCGTAGAAAGTGGACAAAACAAAGCGGTTATCATCGTTTTTGATAATGGCTACAAAGTGATGAGTAATCCTAACGGAGGGTTTGTCAACACGGAGTCAGGGCAGCCATTCATTCAGCCTGTGGATTTACAGATTGACATCACTTTGGCCAATCCACTTCCCTCCGGAGATTTAGGAACGGCTCCTTACAATCCTTTCGTGATCGGTAAAATGCAAAGGGGCGTTGAAATTCACTTACCCGATCAATTGCCTACCCAAAAAGCAGATATGAGCCTTATGGGTATGGGAGATGACGATTCGAACCCTGGGCTAAGCAGGTACTATAAAACTGCAAATAACCTCCCTTGGGGAATTAATATTGCGGATTCATTTCAATATCCTATCGAGAAGGAGCGCATCAACCAGGCGTATTTAAATTTTAACAATTGGGCCCAAACGGGCGGAAGCGTAAGCACTGATTGGTTTGAGGATAAAGCGAATTACCGCAATTCATCTAAAATCTATCAGTAAATCACTACAACCTTACTAATTATGAAAAGCCTCGATAAGATCCGTCAAGCGATAAGCCGGAAACCAAGTTCTGGAAAATATTTACCCGTAGTAGACGGCTTGCGATTTGCAGCCATCTTTCTGGTGGTGATGCAGCATTTAAGTGAGCGTTTGATCAAATATGGTTCTGAAGCGATTCAACAATCGGCTGAGCAAAGTTCAGTGGCTTATCTGTTGAGCCGGGGAACGATTGGGGTTTTTCTATTCTTTGTCATAAGCGGCTTTATTTTGGGGCTGCCTTTTGTAAAGTTGTATCAAAAAAATAACAATGCTTCTCCGAATCTGAAAAAGTACTACTGGCGCAGATTGATTCGTATCGAGCCTCCTTACATAATATGGATGAGCTTTTTTGCAATCGTTTTACTTTTGATGAATAATTTAGAGCAGGCAATATTATGGCCCCATTTATTAGCCAGTTTAACCTATACGCATGGGGTTATTTACCGGCAATATTCGATCATTAATCCAGTAGCGTGGTCGCTGGAAGTAGAAGTACAGTTTTATTTGTTAGCTCCATTTTTGGCGAGTCTGTTTTTCCGGATTTCTTCTGAACGAAGACGCCGGGGAGTTCTTTTGGCTGCTATTCTAATTTGGAGCATTGCTCAGTACTGTTTTGGGTGGCATTACTTACCCTTCAAGCTTACACTACTAGGGCATTTACAGTATTTCTTACTTGGCCTTTTACTAGCGGATTTATATGCTCATGGGAAGCTAAGTCAGGAAAAGAAAATTCCTTTGTTATGGGATATGTTGGGTTTAATTGGACTTGGATTAATGCCCTTTTTATGGTCGGCAGATTTTTTCAAAATGCTTGCATTTTGCCTGACTTTGGCTTTGTTTTTCATTGCTGCTTTAAAAGGAAAGTTAATAAACCAGGTGCTAAGAAAAGCCTGGATTGCGGGCATTGGGGGCATCTGCTACACCATCTACCTGATTCATTTACCTCTTTTGGAGTTATTGACAAAAACGTTTGGAGGCTTTAATTCCGAAGAACACTTTAATCTATATTTTTTTAAAATGGGATTGATCCTACTGCCAATTGTATTATTGGTATCTATTCCAGCTTTTCTAATTCTGGAAAAACCCTTCATGCAATTCAAAGTAGGAAGAAAGAAAAGTCTGAAATACATTTTCAGTATCCCAAAAACCTCAAGATTATGACTCATTCAGAAATTATTTTCAATATCATTATTGTTCTTATTTGTTGTTTTATTATTGCTATTCCTGCATCATCACAATCACAGCAATCATACAATCCATTTTTAAAAAAAATGGAAAAGTACTTTCAAGATCCTTCCCAACTGGAAGAAATGGCTTTGCAACCTTTGCCTCTGTTAATTGAAGCAGCGGTAAAGCATTCTCCACTCATTAAAGGACAGGCCCTAAGGTTGGACAACCTAGAGCAGGAAGCAAAGTTACAAGGAATGAAATGGACAGATTACATCAATGTCGGGGGCTCTGTAACATCCGGAAACGGGCAATTTTTCGATGCCATTCAAACGGTTGAAAATAATTCTTACCGCCTGACGGATCGCAGAAACCTCGTTTATTCAACAGGTGTGAGTGTGCGTATTCCATTAAGTGTCGTTTTTACAGGTGGTCCACAACAAAAGATAGCTTCTAATAATCTTGAAATCGAAAAGATGCGGCAGGAAGAAATTGAACAGGGTATTCGCCGGCGAGTTATCGGGCAATACAATGCTTTTGTTCTTGCTGTAAAGTTGATGAAAATTAAAGCAAAGGATCTGGAATATAATCCTTTCATATTCGTATGGGATTTTATATTGGTAAAGTGGTAGTTGCTAACACCTTATAAATATAGCTAAATTTATGCCAAAGGAAGGAAGGTATGTATGTATACAGAAGGCTTTTTTAATGCAAAAGGCAAGAAATCCAACGGATTTCTTGCCTTTTGCATTAAAAAAGCCTTCTGTATGGTAGTTCCTGAAGCACTAGAGAAAAGTTTATCTCATAAGAATAAAATCACTTTGCATGTTGACAATTTCCGTTTCGCCATCCTGGAGCAATTCAGCATTCAACAGGTATATATATGCATCTGCAGGCCATTCTTCCTGTGCATCCCAGCCTTGAGTTACATCTGTAGATTCAAACAGCAACTCTCCCCAGCGATTGAATATTTTCAATGAGTAGCTGGTAATTTGCCCCGGCTCACAATCATGTACTGGCTCAAATACGTCGTTTAATCCATCTCCATTAGGAGTGAAGATATTGGGAACTCTAAACTGGCATGTACATGATTCTACATCCAAAGTGAAATTTTCTGTGGTAATACATCCTCCATTATTGGCCTGAACAAAATAATCGCCGGCTTCTTCAAAGAAACCTTTAGAGGCATTTTGCCCGTCAGACCATACTATGCTGGCACCAACATCACTAAGGTCTAAAATCAATGTATCTCCATTGCAAATCAGGTAATCAAGTTCCAGGGAAATGACAGGCGGAGGCGATAGTATTACTTCCCAGTCGCTGGTTTCTGTACAACCGTTCAATGTGGCTTGCAAGGTGTATACTCCGGTTTCTGTGACGGTCGTTTCTACTGTTGTATCCCCAGTTGACCAGAGTAATTCCGTCTCAGGATCGTCCACATTTCCGGAAAGTATAACAGAATCTCCTTCACAAACCGATTCGCTTGACAAATTCTCTATGCTTAAGTTCGGAAGTGAAGATAGCTCAATGCTCACTTGATCTGCGGCAGTACAAACATTTAAAGTGGCCTGCAATTCGTAAGTTCCTGTTTCGGTAACGAAAATATCTAAAGTCGTGTCTCCTGTTGACCATAGCAGCTCGGCTTCAGAATTGTCTACATTTCCAGATAGTAAAATAGTATCCCCAACACAAAATGGACCGCCAGCAGGTTCCTCAATATCAACCATGATACCTTCGTTTACTTCGATTAGCACGGAATCTGTATGCACTAATCCGCAATTATCGAAAACCTCAACCTGGAAAAGGGTTGTAGTGCCCGGAGAAATTATTGGATTGGAAGCGGTTGGGTCAGAAACTTCGGCAGCAGGTGTCCAACTGTAAGTGAGCAGATCTGTATTGCCTCCGGCATCAAGTTGCAAATCACTGCCTTCGCAAAGAACAACCGCTTGTTGTTCAAGATCGTTGAACGTTCCAAGGTCACCCACGCAAACTTCACCGAGCAAGCTTAATTTGAATATATCGGATTCTCTAAAACCATTGTCACTTACTGAAATACCATCGAAGGGTTGAACCCGAAAATAAAGGGGATCCGTAGTGAAAATATCTAAAGTAGCGGTATATGGACCCGCATTTGAAGGGGTATGCGAGGATTGACAGTCGTTGAAATCAACCGTCACATCATATTCCTCTGTTGTCCAGTTAATACCATCCGTACTGATTCCAATTAATGCCTTAGCTGCTCCCTGATTGTAGCTCCATATCCACATCTCAATTTCTGTTAGATGGATCTCATATCCCGGGTTGGGAGTAACGGTAATTTCAGCATAAGGCGTGTTGGTAATGCCGGGTGCTACCGGAGTATTAAAAGCATTATCGGTAAAGGAAAGTCCAAAACCATCACCGGGGCCGCTGTTACAAAAAGCAAAGCAAGGGCCACAAAAGCCTCCGTCACCGAAAAGATTAATATTAGGAGAGGCGACTACATTCGGATCACTGGATATTAAGGTTCCTTCGTCATCCTGCCAAACCGCAATTTGTGCATGTAATGCACAAGTAATACTTATGGATAAAAGAATAAAAAAAGCTTTTTTGATAGACATCGTTTTTCCTTTTTGGTGTGGTTACTCCAAATATGAGTCATCCCGAATTCTTGGGATGACTTATGTTAAAAAATATGGTTATAGATGATTTCATTTGGTCGAAATAAATTTGGGAAATCCTTAAACAAGAGTCATCCCAAATTTTCGGAATGGCTCATTTT
>CAZHZT010000015.1:0-66199 GCA_964537285.1 uncultured Saprospiraceae bacterium
CAAGAGCATTCAAGGCTTATCATTTTGAAGTTCCACACAATTTGTCAAAGAACGTGAAGTTATTTTGAGAAAGGCTTAATTCAGAACATAAAGCGAAAAACATGCACGAGCTTTCTATAATTTCCAGTATCGTAAACATCGCGGAAGAGCAGGTGCAAAAAGCACAAGCTTCGAGGGTTACTGAAATAGAACTGGAAATTGGTGAACTCGCCGGAGTAGAATGGCAAGCCTTGGATTTTGCCTGGGATGTGGGCGTGAAAGAAAGCGTATTGGAAAATGCAAAGCGGCATATTGATAAGGTGATTGGCAAAGCACGCTGCCTGGAGTGTGATACAGAATTCGAAATGCACGCTCTTTTTGACACCTGTCCGAATTGTCAATCGTTTTTTAATGATATTTTACAAGGAAAAGAGTTGCGCGTAAAAGCCTTAACGGTAGAGTAGACTTAATCAACGGGATTCATCCCGGGTTTTCGGAGGGAATTATAAAATACAAATAATTATGTGTGGAATATGCGGCTGCGGCCAACCTGAAGAGGCAGTAAGCATCAAAAAAATCACTGCTGAAAAACAAGCTTTAGCAAAGGATGATCACCATCACCACCATCACGAAGGGGGAGATCACCACCACCATCATCATGAAAATGGCCACCACCACCATCACCATCATGATCAAAAAGTACTGACTTTAGAGCAGGACATTCTGGGGAAAAACAACCTATTGGCTGAAAGAGTCAGAGGGTATCTTGAGGCAAAGAATATTCTAGCAGTTAATCTTGTTAGCTCGCCGGGAAGCGGGAAAACATCTCTCCTGGAGCGTACTTTAAATGACTTAAAAGAAGAACTCAATTGCTTTGTTATTGAAGGAGACCAACAGACATCCAATGATGCCGATCGAATTGCGGCAACGGGAGCTGAAGTGGTTCAGATCAACACGGGAAAAGGTTGCCATCTTGAAGCAGATATGGTGCACAAAGCAATCAAGCAACTTAATCCTTCCGATCATTCATGTCTTTTTATTGAAAATGTGGGTAATCTCGTTTGCCCTGCTATGTTTGATTTGGGGGAAGGAGCGCGCGTAGTGATAATGAGCGTTACAGAAGGAACGGATAAGCCTATTAAATACCCGGATATTTTCCATTCTGCTCAGTTGTGCATTATCAATAAAATCGACTTGCTTCCTTACGTGGACTTTGATGTGGAAGAGGCTAAAGAATATGCCCGGAAAGTAAGCCACATCACAGAGTTTATTGAGCTTTCCGCAACTACCGGGCAAGGGATGGAAGATTGGTACAATTGGCTTAGAAAACAACAAGCGGATGCCGGGTAAGTTTTTTTAGAGGCGGACCGAAGGGTATTTTTGCGAAGCAAAAATACCCTTCGGTCCGCCTCTAAAAAGAAAATACCGCCGCGAAGCGGCATGAATTTGATTTCCGCTTTTCAAAGCGAGAATCGCTGATGAACGCTCAGCATTCCTCGTTTTGTAAATTTGGTTTTGAGGGCGGCCGGATGGGCTATTTTGCGAAGCAAAACAGCCCATCCGGCCGCCCTCTCATAGGAATTTCGCGCCGTAGGCGCGTTTATTTTTCAAAGCGAGAATCGCTGATGAACATTATTTTATTAAGTTAAAAGATTATGTGCTTAGCCATACCCGGAAAAATAACTGCAATTACAGCTCAACTAGACGATACGTTCAGAATTGGCAAAGTTTCTTTTGGAGGTATCCAAAAGGAGGTAAACCTTTCTATGGTGCCTGATGCTAAGGTAAATGATTATGTCCTAGTGCATGTAGGCGTAGCGATAAGTATTGTTGATGAAGAAGAAGCTAATACGACTTTTGAATATCTGAAGAAAATGCGAGAAGTAGATGAGTTACGAGAATAAAGTCGTTTGGATCACCGGCGCTTCTAGCGGCATTGGGAAAGCTTTAGCCTATGAGCTCAGCAAACGTGGAGCAGAACTGATCCTTTCTTCTCGCAAAGAAAAATCATTGCTTGAGGTGAAAGCAAAATGCCATCATCCCGAAAAGGTCAAAGTCGTTCCATTGGATTTAGAAAGGCACGAAGAAATGGAAGGAATCGTCCGTACCGTTTTAGGTGAAGTAGAGCATATTGATTTTCTGATCAATAATGGGGGGATCAGCCAGCGATCTTTTGTTAAAGACACCGATATTCAGGTAGATGAAAAGATTTTTAGAATTAACTTTTTAGGTACCATTGCACTTACAAAAGCTGTTTTACCCGCAATGATCGCTCGAAAATCGGGGAAGATCGTTACTGTTACTTCAGTAGTAGGAAAATATGCAACGCCAAAGAGGTCTTCTTATGCCGCCGGCAAGCATGCTTTGCATGGCTTCATGGATTCTTTAAGGGCAGAAGTATACTACGATGGCATTAAGGTACAAATCATTTGCCCGGGTTATGTGAATACCAATATTTCAATTAATGCGCTCACCTCCGATGGTAGTCCGCAGGGCACTTTAGATAAAACAACCGCCAATGGTATCAAGCCTGATCAATTTGCTCAAAAAATGGCGAATGCAATGCTAAAAAATAGAGATGAAGTTTATATATGCGGAGCTAAAGAAAGGTTGGGCCTATACGCAAAACGTTTTTTTCCAAGCCTGCTAAATAAAATGGTTCGAAAAGTTAATGTGACTTGATGAAGGTATGCCACGGAGCTGCTTCGGCCAATTCTTTCAAATATTGACCTCCTTGCTCAATCGCTGTTTCAAAATCAGGCGCTAAATCCATGATCGCATAAACCGCTTTAACAGAAGTATCTTTCCAATCGGCGTTCTCTAAGGTGTTTTGTCCACAAAAAATAACTAAAGGTTTTTTATGCCTGGCGCAAAGCTGAAGCATCCCGCTTACTACTTTACCTTGAAGCGATTGCTTGTCTAAACCACCCTCTCCTGAAATAACGATATCTGCTTGTCGTACTTTTTCCTCTACATTGAAGAGATCTATGAAAAGCTGAGTCCCGGGAACCATGGTTCCCTGAAACATGGCTAGTAACCCTCCTCCGGTTCCTCCTGCAGCTCCGGCGCCGGGCGTCAGCGCAACACTTAGCAAGCCTGCCTTTTGAAAAGCTACATCTAATTTGCGCAAACCCTGATCAAGTAGAAGGATTTCAGTATCAGAAGCTCCTTTTTGGCGAGCATAAATATGGGCTGCACCATTAGGCCCATAGAAAGGATTGTTTACATCGCATACGATTTGTAATTCCAGGTCATTTATTTCCGGGATTAAAGCTTCTTTGTTGATAGTGGCGATATGCCTTAGGTTGCCTCCAACAGGTTCCAGGAGAGTGCCTTTTTCATCCAGAAAACGGTAACCAAATGCAGTTGCTATCCCTATGGCGCCATCATTGGTAGAGCTTCCTCCGAGGAACAATTTGATTTTATGAAAGCCTTTTTTAAGGGCATCGACCATAAGTTCTCCAGTGCCCAGGGAAGTGGTATGCATGCAGTTTTGTTCTTCCTTTTTTAGCAAGGCAATACCGGAAGCTTTAGCAAATTCGATAAAGGCGGTATCTCCGGAAGTAAAATAGCCAGCCTGGATTTTTCTATTCAAAGGATCGTGGACTTCGGTGGTATGCGCCTCCAAACCCCAAAGTTCATTTAAAAGGTCAATGGAGCCATCTCCTCCATCGGCCATGGGCTGGAAAGTCGTTTGGATGTTTGGGAAAGCCTCTTTTATGCCCGAAGCGATGGCATTGGCTACTTCGGAAGCGGTTAGAGAGCCTTTGAATTTATCCGAGGCAAGGAGAATGTTCATAGGGATATTGCTTTTTTAGTTCTTTGACATAAATTGTGGAAAATGGAACTTCAAAATGATAACCCTTTCAACCACAAGAGCCTTCAAGGCTTATCATTTTGAAGTTCCACAGAACGGCTTTTTATTAAATTCAAGAGCCTAGTGTTTCAGGAACTAGCCTGTTCAACATCTTTACAAACAAGTTTGCGTTCTTCTCCCATGAAAATACGCTTGCTTGCTGTAAAGAAAGCTTTCTTTGCTCCGTTATCAATGTTTTATTTTGCACAATTGCCTCCATATGTTGTAAAAGCTGGTCTTCGTCTTCAGGATCGAAGTATAGCGCTGCCTCTCCTCCTACTTCGCAAAGACTTGAGCGATTAGAACACACAACGACCGCTCCGCAGGCCATGGCCTCTAACACCGGCAAGCCGAAACCTTCGTACAAAGAAGGATATACCAAAGCAAGCGAATGAGTATATAAGGCCGGGAGGTCTTGTTTGTCAACATAGCCAGTGAGATGGATGTCTTCCCGGTAAGGGTGAGCAGCTAATGCATCGTAGAATGCCTGGTATTTCCAGCCTTTACCGCCGACAATCAAGAGCAGTACTTTTTCACGATTTTGCTCACGAAACCTCTGATAAGTTTTAAGTAAAAACAGGAGGTTTTTACGCGGTTCAATAGTACCTACAAAAATAAAATAGGAGGAATAGATTTTCCACTTTTTTAAAACGGATTCGGATTTTAGTGGCTGAAATAATGGATCCCGACCAGGAGGTATAACAGTGGTTTTAGAGGATGTAAATGGAAAAAGCCGGGCCAGATCATCAAATGTATTTTGAGATACCGTCAGGATCTGGTGGACTTTTTTTAAAATACGCCACAACAAAAAGCGCTGAATTAACTGGCTTTGCCAGCGATGAAAATGAGGAAAAAGCAAGGGCGTTAAATCGTGAATTACCGTGATGCGCAGTACCTTTCTTGGCAGGTTGAATGGCCCGAAGTGAGCGGGCTCAACAACGGCATCTACCTTAAGCCGGCGCAATACGAGCGGGATGATCAGAAACATTCGAAACGCAGCATAAGGAAGAAAAGAACGATTATTGGGCAGCGCAATTTGCTGTACTGTACTTGGTAATTCAGGATCTACCTTTTCCCGGATTAAAATGTATTCGTTGTCCTTATCGTACTCCAGCAGCGCATTGACCAAACCTTTGGTGTAGATATGTATACCAGCGGATTGGTTGTCTAATGGGTCGGCGAGGATAGCGATTTTCATGATCCGTTCTTTTGTTCAATATGTTCTGACTTTAGGTCCGGGTCAAAGAAGGATTTATTTTTTCCGGATAAGCCTGACTTACCGGGTATCTGTACATCTCCCGGAAGTTGCACGATACCACCTTCTGGATCCTCCACGATTAGATAAAAGTCTTACCTCCCTTCTCCTATCTAATCGTGGTACCCCGGCTAATCCTTCTCAATCGTTCTCACCCGTACTTCTCCTCCCAAATCTTCTCAATCTGCTCCAAGGAGCGCCCCTTCGTCTCCGGGATGTAGCGAATAGTAAATAAAATAATGATGATAATAAAGCCAATGAATAAGAAATAGGGCAGGGAACCGTTCCAAATTCCTTCCGTATTTACCGGGCTCTCCACCACTACCGGGAAGGATTGAGAAACGATATAATTACAAGCCCATTGCACTGCCACCGCAATTGACATGGCAATGCTTCGTATCGAATTGGGGAACATTTCAGCTAGCACTACCCATACAATCGGCCCCATAGACATGGCAAAGGAACCAATAAAAAGTAGAATGCCGATAAGTGAGATAATGCCCACCTGCCCGGTCATTATCGTAATGCCCAGCATTAAAAATCCTGCCAGCATACCCAGCGAACCTGTAATGACCAGTGGCTTTCTGCCCCAACCATCTACAGTGTACATGGCTAAAATGGTGAAGGCTACGTTTACACCAGCGAGCAGGATCTGCTGTGCAAGTACATCTTCCTGACTGAAGCCTAAAGCTTTTTCAAAAATATCGGCGCCGTAGTAAAGTACAGCATTGATGCCCGTGAATTGTTGCAAACCGGAAAAGACGGCACCAATCAACACAATCGGCAGTACACTCTTTTTAAAAATATCTTTTAAGGGGATGCTGCTATCTTGTTGTAGTGACTCCCGGATTTCCTGCATTTCTGTCTCTGCTGTTGCTGGGCCATGTATGCGATGAAGAATTTTCATAGCTTCCTCTTCTTTCCCTTTCAACATCAACCACCGTGGGCTACGAGGCACGGTGAAAAGCAGCAAAAAGAAAAGTATACACGGAATCAATTCCGACCAGAACATCCACCGCCAGCCGATATTGGTATTGTAGGCTTCTCCCTGACCGCTGCCAATGAAATAAGTGACCAGAAATACCAAAAAGAAACCAAGTACGATGGCCATTTGGTAGAAAGTCACCATTCTGCCCCGAATGTTGGCCGGGGCGAGCTCAGCAATATAGGTAGGTGCATTCATAGAAGCAATGCCGATACCCAGACCGCCGATCAGCCTGAAAATAACCAGTAAGGTTACGGATTCTGGTAAAAAAGCCGGTAAACCAGATCCCCAGGCGGAGACCGTAAACAACAAGGCCGAGGCGATCAGCGAATATTTCCGGCCAATGGCCCGACTTACTACCCCTGAGACTGAGGCTCCGGTGAAGCACCCAAGTAAGGCACTTCCAACGACCCAGCCCTTCAGAGCTGCCGATAGCTCGAAGTATTTACTGAAATAAAACTGTGTGCCGTTGATAACTCCCGTATCGTATCCAAATAGTAGTCCTCCCAGGGCAGCGATGCTGCTGATCATTACCAGGGCAAATGAGCGGTTTGGTTGCGACATAATTCTGTGTTGACGTGATGCTTTGCGGATATTGCCAAGCGGGCTAAATATAGGGAATTTTCTTTGGTTCGAGCGCTTTAGCTAGAACTTAAGCCCAAACTCCACTTTTCCCCCTACATCCCAATCATATACCTTTTATGTAATCATCCGTTGAAAAGCACCTATCCCAATAACTACTCCATTATTACTTTTAGAAATATAGTATAGGCTTTGAGAAGGGGCAAATCCAAATAAAAATTCTTTGGTTTCTTCTCCATTGAAATCAGTTAAAGTCTAATTACCAAAGGGTAGGACGAAGTCTAAACCTACATGGAAGTTTCCGCTAAAGTTGTTGAGCGATCCAAATCCAAGCATCCAATATTGTAGTTTGGCCTCCTGATAATTGAATTGACTAAAATGAGAGGAATATATATCAAATCGCTCTGTGGATATTAGTAATTGAAACATCCAATTACCGCTCGGGCGGCTTTTGTAACCTCTATAGGAGACAATGAAACCATTTGCCCTCAATCCGGCCACCTGAGAATAGGTAATCAGGCTGTTCCATCGAGAGTGTAATTTCTTCTTCTTAGGAAAAAGATCTTTAGCGTCAATGGGCTGAGGGACGATTTGGGGATTCAATTCCGAAGCAGTATCTCCATGAAGTGAGTTATTAAAATCTTTTGGTAGTGGGTAGAATCCGTTGATACATAGTTTTCGAGGCCCCATGTTAAAGTGTTTGCAAGCAACTGTCCACATTTTTGACCCACTACCAATCTTTTAAGCAAGCATCAATGACTTTTCGGATTCTTCTTTCGTGTGTTTGCGTAACATCCCAGCCTCTTTCTTCAATAAAAGCTTCGGCCTCGTGTAGCTTCCTCAATGTATCGTTGGAGGAGTTGTAAAAAGCCATTTTGACCTTAGCCGTACCAATTTCCGCTGAATTGGCTCTTTCTTCATCAACTTTTAAGTTCAAAATTTTGATTACGATAGGAACTTGCTTGCTTGCATCCGATGGGGCTTTGTCCAAATAATCAAATATGGAAGCTTCAACTCCGTTGGCCAAGTTAAGGTTTACTCTTTTATTAAACGCTCCTACCCAGGCTTGGCCGATATATCCCTGGCTTTCGCGTTCATCGATGACCTTGGCAATGTAATAATCGCTTATTTGGATTACTGTTTTCCCTTTTTTTAATTTAATGAGTTTTTCCTGACCGTAAAGCATTCCTGTAAGAAGCAAGAATAGAATGAGGGTAAGTTTTTTCATTTTCATCTAGAACCTAATTTGTTAAAGAACGATTTTTTAAATAATTTGATGCTTGGTTTAACAGCAATTCTCGTTTTGGAAATCCAAAACCAAATTTACGCCGCTTCGCGGAATTATTTTCTTTTGAGGGAGGCCGAAAGGAATTTTGCGCGTAGGCGCGTTAATTTTTCAAAGTGAGAATCGCTGTTGATTTAATCAAGGCATCTTTTACTAACCCAAATGATCTTTCAAATATAGTGATATAATAATAGGCTTGTTCTGTAGCTTCTTAATGGGCTTAAATTGCCAAATTTTATTTTATACCGCGTTGAAAATAAAAGACTTAGCTGGGGGTTCCGAAAATATCCGGGACAAGTTATGCCTGCGTTTTTCGCCTTGTTGAAGAAAAAAACTGTTCGTTCAAAATATTCATTAACTTATGTTCCAGAGTATTTAAGTAGTTCACGGAATTAAACTGTATAAACTATCGATGCCCTTGGCAGGAAGGTTTTTGAGTTGGAGATCGACACTTTTTTGGGATTTTTCGAAGAAAAATCCCAAAAAAGTGTCGATCTCCAAACGAAAAATGCTTCTACAGCGGGCAAAGGTTATTTATATAGTCTATTTCCGTGAACTACTTAATGATACGGGGCTAAATTTGAAGGGGTATTTACCGATGAGCTCGGAATCAATGCGCTCATGTATGTTGCTTCATGAATTTATGGGATTAGTCAAAGCCTTGTAAAAATCAAATAGCTTTGCCTTCCCGTCGTTATTTCGTTGTATAAGTGATTACTAGAGATAGAAAATACAGCTACTTCAATCTTCCAAATAAAATTTTGCAGTCCTGCGCTTTTGAGCAAGCCTATTTTATTACCCGGCCTTACTGTCTAAAAAATAGTAAGCAACCAATTGATCCACTCCATGTTAAGTCTGCTCACAAAATAAAACAACCATGGCTTTTATCGGAAAAAAATTCCCAAGCATTGAGGTCAATGCGATGAACGAGATGGGAGATACTTTTAAGATCAACATTGTAGAAAAAGCAATTGCTCAAAACAAGAAGGTATTGCTTTTTTGGTATCCAAAAGATTTTACATTCGTATGCCCAACTGAATTACATGCTTTTCAGGAAGCATTAGCTGAGTTCGAAAAACGAAACACCATCCTTATCGGAGCATCTTGCGACACCCCTGAAGTACATTTCGCCTGGCTAAATACTTCTAAAGATGACGGCGGTATCGAAGGCATAACCTATGACTTACTGGCCGATAGCAATCGCAATCTGGCGAATACTTTAGGGATTTTAGATACTACAAACATCCGTAAAGATGAAGAAACCGGTACGGAATTGAGAGATGGCGATAATGTAACTTACCGCGCCACTTATTTAATTGATGAGGAAGGAACCGTTTTCCACGAAGGCATTAATCACATGCCTCTCGGACGTAATGTAGATGAGTTTTTGCGCCTAATCGATGCTTATGCACACTTTCAGGTTAAAGGTGAAGTTTGTCCTGCTAACTGGGAAGAAGGCAAAGAAGCTATGGAAGCAAACCGTGAAGGGGTGGCCGCTTATTTAAGAACAACGGTAAACGGTTAACGATTAGCGGGAAACGGGAAACGAGAAAATCATTATGGCCGGAGGCCATAATGAGGGGTTTAGATTTAATATACTTTACAATACTCTTAGGCCAAAGACTTTATTATCGTTCCCCGTTGACCGTTAATCGTTAATCGTTATTCTAATTTGGATTATTTAATTAAAAAATATCAAATCTATGTTAGTTGAAATAAGCAATGACAACCTTAAGGAGGTGGTCAATCAAGAAGAAACCGTTGTAGTGCAATATTCTGCTGGCTGGTGCGGGAATTGCCGTATTATGAAGCCTAAATTTAAAAAGTTGGCAGCTGAAAACGGAAATGTATCCTTTGTTATTGTCGACGCTGAGAAGAACCCTGAATCGCGCAAATTAGCTAAGGTGGATAATCTGCCGACGTTCGCAGCTTTTAAGAATGGAGAATTTGTCAACCAGGTTCAAACCAATAAATTTGATTTACTAAAAGAACTCGTAAATGAAGTTACCAATAATTAAGCACTTAACAACTTTTGCCCAGGAGCGAGATGAGGATTTTCTTATCGAAACCATCGAAACGCTCGAAGCGATCTCAGAGGTGTCATCCATAAAGGAAGAAGAGCTGGATGTCATTGGCGAGCTTCTATCCAACCTGTATGGCGCTGTTGAGGTGAATAAGGAAATCAGCGCCGGTAAGCCCCAGCGTGAGGCGTTGAATGCGTTTATGGGCAGAGTTATGTCCTCGATTGATCAGTAGAAAATTGATGTTTATAATTTTCATTCTGTAAATGATAATTTCATAGCAGGTACTGAAAGCTGGCGCTAATGCTTCAGGATTTAGTTCCTGAAGCACTAAACTAGCTTCCATTACCTGTTATAAAATTATTTCCTTTTACTTTTTCCTGGAGATTAGTTATATCTGTATCACCTATTTCTCATCATCAAGATAAACAAAACGCTCCAATCTTGCCAATTCCTTACCATCCACATATTTGCCAATCTCCCTGCGAAACTGTTCAATGCTTTTATAAGGCCGGTATTCTTTGAATTCATGCAGCATGCGATCACCGACACCAGGAATGCCGAGGATTTCTTCGTCGGTAGCTGAATTTAGGGCTACAGGAACAAATACATACTTTTCATAGCGCTCAATCTCAGCCTTATCTACATATTTACCCATTTCGCGGCGGAACTGAGCGATTTTTTTGTAAGGACGATATTCTTCGAACTCATGTGCCATTTTCTCTCCTACACCAGGAACCATTAAAAACTCAGCTTCTGGAGTTGTATTTAAGTTCAAAGGCACAAAACAAGTAGAAAGAAAAGCCTTCATTGAACTTTCATCCAATGTTCCGGCCAGTACTTTCTGAAAATCTGTCATGTTCAGGTATGGGCGACCATCAATAATTTGCTGTGCGAGTTCCTCATTGATCGCTGACAAAGCCAGAAGTTCTTCTTTTGAGGCCAGGTTAGGATTGAGTATTTCAGCGACCTTTTCCTTTGCCATTTCAGGAGCTTTGTCCACAGGTTTCTGCTCTTCAGGAGCTGTTTCAGGAGCTGCTTTCTGAGCAGCGGTGTTGGGATCTCCTCCACAATTAAAGGACATCCCCGCAATAAGTAGTAACCAAATTAAGCGTTGCATAATAGTAATGTTTAGATTAGAATTTATTTTATTATTTAATCAAAATAACTAATTACGGTTAACGGTCAACGGTTAACGGTCAACGGTTAACGGGAAACGGGGAACCGTTGACCGTTTCCCGCAATCCGTTGACCGTTGACCGTTAACCGTTTCCCGCGATTTAAGTTAGGGTATACGCCCATCCCAGTAAGCCGGTGGCGATCATTGTGCCTGGGGCCAGGACAGGGGTAGCTCCTTTCAAGGTTTCCCATACAAGCTCGGCTCCTTTCATGGAAGGGTACATTTCCAGTTCAAAGGCCATATTGCCAATGAAGTGCAGCGAAAAGCCAAGCACGCCACTTGCAATAAAAAATACCATTAATCCACGGAGGAATTGCTTGCTGATCATTGATTTGCCTACAGCAAACCAGGTAATAGCTAAAAGGCCTAGTGCAATTAATATAATGGGGATAAGTTGCCACCAATCCTCGGTGTGTTCTAATAATAGCAGTTCTGCCCCGGTGCCGACCAGGCTTAGCAGGAAAGCAGCTAAAAGTAATTTTTTCATTTTTATTTCCGTAGTTATAATGCTTTTTATAAAGCTGGTGTTGATTTATTATTTTGCTCGGATTGCAAATCCTCGCGAGCGTAACTTACGCTCGCGAGGATTTGCAATCCGAGCAATCCAACTGTTGTATTTCCGCATTAAATAACACTAAAAATCAATACTTGCTTTTTTTTACGTGTAAAATTTTCAGTTCTTTGACATAAATTGTGGAAAATGGAACTCTAAAATGATAACCCTTTCAGCCACAAGGGCATCCAAACCATTGCCTCGGAGAATGGATATTTTACAGAAGGTTTCCAACAGCCAGAAGAAAGCAAAAAGATGCTATTGGCTGCAGAAAACACTAATTCGGCATAGCATTTAGTCTTAAATGCTATGCCGAATCCAGTGCATTCTACTTTAAGCTTGTCCCTAAGTTCCACTTTAAATGATCAAGGTACCCTTAGCCTTTGGGATATGGAAGGAAATTTGCTGCGGCAAACTTCCATTGGACTTACTTCACAAACGATAGAATGGGATTTGGAAATTATGCCCCTGGTATTTACTTGTTGAGCCTTCAGGGTTTCAATGGCAATCTTTTGAAGACCATTAAGATTGCTAAGGTTTCCGACTAGCCATTAAAAAATTCTAATTCATAAACCGATCACAGATTACACTGATGTAATCATGAAAAACACATTTCTTTCCTAATGCACTCCTCTGCAACAAATATTGTTCTCTAAAGTTAAATATGCTAAATTAGAGAAGAATATATTTTGTTATGCGGATAATTAGCTCAATTCTCTTTGGAATATTTTGTTGTATTGCTCTTTCCAATGCAAAAGCGCCTGAAAAGGATAGCCTTTATCAAGTTTGGCAAGATGCCTCTGTTCAGGATAGTGCCCGGATGGAGGCTTTGTTTCATTTTATCAAAGAAAATTATGAAGGTAAAAAGCCAGACAGCGCACGGCTTTTTGGGCAGCAATTGCACGATTTCGCAGTAGAGAAGGAGAATAAGTATTTCCAGGCAAATGGCTTACTTATTTTAGGCAATGCTGCACTTTTAGGTGGAAACAATGATAGAGCTCGTGATTTACTGGATCAATCCTTTGAAGCTTTTCAAACATTAGAAGACAAATTAGGCCTTGCCGTCACCTATAATTCGCTGGGGCATTTAAGTATAGACCTTGGAGAATTTGAAATGGCTCTGGAACAATTAACCAATTCTAAGAACCTTTTTTTTGAACTTGGAGATAGTGCCAGAACTACAAGCAGCCTGTTGAATATGGCGGTAATTTTTGAAAAACAAGGAAAGACCTTACAATCACTGGAGTATAACCAGAAAGTACTCGATCTGGCGGTGCGTTTTGACAATAAAAGGAACGAAGCCATTGCGCGTAATAATCTGGCAAACAATAATAAAACGCTTGGGGATATTTAAAGTGCAGTAAAACAATATCAGAAAGCAAGAACTATTTATGAAAACTCTGAAAACTACTGGGGCTCCGTAACTACCCTGAATAATATAGCCGTACTATACCTCAACGATAATGATTATTTCAGAGCAAAAAAAATCCTCGATGAAGCGCTGGAAATTTCGATGAATAATAAGCTTTTGGATGGTCAGATATACTCCTATGCGAATTTGGGGATCTTATACAGAGTGCAAAAAGATTATGAAAATGCTTTAGAAGCTTTCTTGAAATGCCTCGATATAGCAAATGAGAGTGGTAGGGGGCATTTTATTCCCAGAATAAAAAAGGATATTGGAGAAACCTTGTTTCAGGCGGAAAGGCTCGAAGAAGCAGAAAAATATTGGAAAGAAAGCCTGTCGGAAAGTGAGGCCTTGGGAATTGCAGATTTAAAAATGGAAGCTTATTTAAATATGAGCAAATTATTGATGCAAAAGGGCGATTGGCAGCAGGCCTTGTCTTTTGCGCAAAAAGGCTTTGATTTGGCTACCGAAATTCAGGATCAGGGATCTATTGCCGAATTGGCCAGTCAGCTAAAAACCATCCACAAGCACTTTGGTAATACAAAGGAAGCCTTCCGCATGTACGAATTGGAAGTTTCCCTTCGCGATAGTTTATACAATAAAGAAAATACCCGAGCACTGTTAGACCAGGAATTACAATATGATTTTAAAAAGAAAGTCTATCGCGATAGTCTTGAAAATGCTGCTACTTTACAAATCCAAGCCGAAGGCCTAAAGCGTCGGAGCTTAATAATTTGGTTCCTGGTAGGGGCCCTATTGCTAATTGCTATATCAGGGGGGCTTCTCTTCAGTCGATACCGATTGATCGAGCAACAGAAAGTACGCATTCAAGAAGAAAAAATAAGGCCGAAGCCGCTAATGCCAAGCTTTTAGAGATCGATCAGTCCAAATCGCGCTTTTTTACCAATATTTCTCATGAATTCCGGACGCCTCTGACGGTCATTAAGGGCATGGCAGAACAGATTAACGATCAAGATCGCATTAAAAAACTAATTCGAAGAAATACCAACCATCTTTTAGAGCTCATCAATCAAATACTAGACTTAAGGAAGTTGGAATCCGGCCGTTTATCAGCTCATCTGATTCAGGCAGATGTCGTGCAGTACCTTCGCTATATTTTAGAATCTTTTCATTCATTAGGAGAGGATAAGCAAATAAAATTAACGTTCAAATCTCCCTTGGAGTCCCTGGTGCTTGATTATGATCTTGAGAAATTGCTGCGCATAGTGTCAAATTTATTAAGCAATGCGCTGAAATTCACTCCTGCCGGAGGAGAAATTGTCCTCTACGTAAAAGCTGAACCGGGTAATTACTACAATATTTCAGTAAAAGATACGGGTATAGGAATTCCTTCAGAAAAACTTCCCTACACTAAAGAGGCGGAACTGGCAGAAAGTTTTTCTGAAACGGTATTTGCTCAGCCGGTCCTTCCAGGTGGAGGTATCTCTGAGAGCCGTTCCTTGCCTGAAGGAGTTACGTCAAAATTGCCTAACTTATTGATCGTCGAAGATAATCCAGATGTATTGGAGTACATGATCACTTTTTTAGAAGAGGATTACAACTTGCAGTTTGCTGCTGATGGCCAGGAAGGAATTGAAAAAGCACTTGAACAAGTACCGGATATCATCATCAGTGATGTGATGATGCCCCGGGCGGATGGTTTTATACTTACTCAAACCCTCAAAACAGATGAGCGCACGAGCCACATTCCCATTGTTTTGCTTACTGCAAAAGCGGATGTAGAGTCAAAAATTGCAGGCCTGCAAAGAGGAGCCGATGCTTATTTGGCCAAACCTTTTGACAAACGTGAGTTAGGGGTGCAGTTGGAAAACCTATTGAAATTGCGCCAAAGACTTCAGGAGCGCTACGCTTCCCTGGAACTTCCAGAACCTTCAAAAGATGAAGCCATACAACAAGAGGATGAATTCATCATTCGGATCCGGGAAATAATTTTAGAAAATCTCGACCAGGAAGGGTTTGGGGTGACTGAATTGTGTAAAAAAGCGGCAATGAGTCGAACACAACTGCACAATAAAATTAAATCCTTGACCAATAAACCTACTTCTCAATTAATTCGATTTTTCCGAATGCAAAAAGCCAGCCAGCTATTAAAAGAATCTGAACTGAATGTAAGTCAGGTTTCTCTTGAAGTAGGGATCAGTAATCTCTCCTATTTCTCGCGCATTTTTGCCAATGAAATGGGACTTTCTCCTCAAAAATATCGGGAAAAAGAACGTTTAGAACAATAAGAAAAACATTTAGAACAATAGGTAAAGTCGGTGCTTTAATTGCTTTGATAGATCTTAAAGTGTTCAAAAACAGTTGAATATACGTTTGGAACAATAGGAAAAACATTCTGAACAACAGGTAAAACAGCCCCTTTCCATTGATTATAGATTTGTGGACGTAAAAATTAATTATTCAATTATATACACAAATCGATCATGGCTAAGTACTTTTATTTAAGCTTTTCAGCACTATTACTAACGACTTTGATTTTCGCTCAAAACGAAGTCCGTTCAGTAATCTCTTCTGCAGGGCAAACCAGCCAAGCTACAAACTGGACCATCGATTGGACCTTCGGAGAAATGGCCATTCAAACCATTGCTACTGAAAGTGGATACATTACCGAAGGCTTTCAACAACCTTATTTTACTATAAAGGATCTAATTGCAGCGGAAAATACACTTCCGGATGTAAATCTTACTTTACAGGCAATGCCAAACCCTGTTCATACCAACCTAAGCGTCTCTTTGAGCTCAGACTTGAATGAAAGAGGCGCATTAAGCCTTTGGGACATGGAAGGGCATTTGTTGCGCCACCCTGCTATTGATCTTACCGCACAAGTGATAGAGTGGAATATGGGGGATTATCCTCCAGGCATGTACTTCCTGAGTCTTCAAAAGGCGGATGGAAGCCTACTCAAAACGATTAAAATCTCTAAAGTATCCAATTAATTAACCGATCACAGGCTTACGCTGATTGCAAGCATAAGGTTGGAGCTTCGCTCCAATTTCATCAGCGCAATCAGCTTAAGCGGTGATCAAAACTACTTTTTTAACCATGAAAAAGGCAATCCTGCTTTCTATTTTAATAATTATCACTCTAGGCACCCTTTCTGCACAATCTGTCCCTCAGGGCATGAACTACCAGGCTGTGGCAAGGAATGCTCAAGGGGAACCACTTCAACAACAAAGCATTAATGTAAAAGTCTCTCTAATGGGATCTACCGATGATAAAACGGAGTATTATCGAGAGGTACATAGTGTTCAAACGAACGACTTCGGCCTTTTTAATCTCATTATAGGTCAAGGGAAAGCTGTTTTCGGCGATTTTGAAGAAACCCCTTGGGCCGAGGATCATATCTGGCTGGAAATGGCTATTGATGAAACAGGGGGAGGTGAATTTAGAAGGTTTATCAGTACAAAGTTGCTCAGTGTACCTTATGCTATGCACGCTAATACAGCTGGTACGATTGATAGCGAAAATGCGCGCTCTGCTTACTGGAGAACTTACGGAAACTCCAACACCTTTCCTCCTTTCCACTTCATAGGAACAACAGATGCTAAAGATCTGGTTTTCAAAACCAACAATGTGGAGCGCATGCAATTAAATGCCAATGGAGGTGTGGAAATAAGCGGTAACCTAAAAACGGATAACTTTGAACTTCCTACAGGGGCTGCAGATGGATATGTCCTCCAAAGCAATGCCGGCGGGAATGCGAGTTGGATGGATCCTAACAATTTGACTATTAATGTTAATGATGCAGACCCTGATCCTAATAATGAGATTCAAGCACTATCTTACGATCCTAGTACTAAGATTCTATCGCTGGCCAATGGGGGCACTGTAAATCTTTCTGGCCTGGATAACAGTGCTTCCGTAGCGACTGCTCAGGCTGCCATCGATGCCCACATCGTGGTTGATCTTGATGTCGACTCCGGTAACGAGCTCCAAAATCTCTCTCAGGTATTGACTCAGGGGAATGATGGCGGAGCAAAACAGATTAAAAATATTGCTGATCCCTCGTCGGCCCAAGACGCAGCTACTAAAGCTTACGTTGATCAGATTTCCGGTGGTGCTTCGGGAGATCAAATCAAGGATAATGACGGCGATACACGCCTAGAAGTAGAAGCAAATACAGACGAAGATCAAATACGTTTCACAGCAGATGGAGTCGAACGATTTAGAGTAAATTCCTCCGGTATTTTTTCTGACGGACCCGATGATGGGGACGGTGCAAGTCCATTTAGTGGACCGGGATCAAGATTGATTTGGCTGACTGGCAGATCCGTTTTTCGTGTAGGAGAAGTAAATGATAATGATTGGGATGATGGGAATTTACTTTTCCATTCTTCCATACTTGGTGGTAGAGGTAATGACATCAGTGGAGGGGGACAAGGTTCTTCTATTGGCGGGGGATATTCTAACTCAATCACTACAACGCAGTCTTTCATTGGAGGTGGCCAGCAAAATATAGTCTCCGGTGAACGCGGGGCGATTGTCGGTGGGATTTTTAACATAGTTACTCAGGAGCATGGTTTTGTAGGTGGAGGTAAAAGTGTAAAAGCAAACGGAGCCTATAGTGTCGCTTCAGGAGGAGAAGGCATTGATGCCAAAGGGAACCATTCTACTGTCGCAGGAGGACTTAGAAACACGGCTGAAGGCAATTACTCCTTTGTAGGTGGTGGCCGAGGTAATACTGCCGCTTCATATGGAGAGATTGCAATGGGAACCTTTGCGACGGAATACACTCCTGCCTCAAAAACTGCTTTTGACGCCAGTGACCGCCTCTTTGTCATAGGAAATGGAGAGGATCAGAACAACCGATCCAATGCCATGACTATCCTGAAAAATGGGAATACGGGCCTGGGCACTCTGACTCCTGACAAAACGCTGCACGTGGTAGGGCAATTCAAGTATGAAGATGGACAACAGGCAGACGGTTATGTCCTGACCAGTGATGCCAATGAGTGGCCAGCTGGAAACTGCTTGGAGTTGTTCAAGGGACAAACGGCCGTACATTTAATTTACGGGCGGGGAAACCTGGGAATCTTGGAGGGAATGCCAGGGGGGAACACTCCATAGACCTCCAAACGGATAGGTCAGCAAATAGTGAAGTGGCATCCGGGGAAGGTGCGACTATATCCGGTGGAAACTCCAATACGGCTTCAGGTGTGGTTTCTACAATAAGTGGGGGCGGAGCTAACAAAGCCATTGGAAATTGGTCTACTATTGGTGGTGGTTTGGGTAATGAAGCTATCCAAAACTTTTCCGGTGTTGCTGCCGGATCAAATAACAAAGCAACGGGGGGTTATTCTTTCGTTGGCGGGGGAGATAACAACTTGGCTTCCGGGAATTTTTCTTCTGTCTTGGGAGGCATCTGCTTAACCAGCGAATCCCTGGGGGAAACAGCCGTTGGTATATATAATGAGTTAAGTGGCGGCTCTCCAATTTCAAGAATAGCAACAGATCCTGTTTTTGTAGTCGGAAATGGCACAGATCCTGTCGTAGGACGATCTAACGCTATGACGGTTTTGAAAAATGGAAACATCGGTATTGGAACATCCAATCCAACAAAAGCCAAACTAGAAATCAGCGGAGGAACTGCATTCGACCTACCCACCATAGCATACCTGAACGGTTCTGGGAATGTGAATACAGGTAACCCACCATCAAGCTATACTTATTCCCTCTATGCCGAACAGCGAATAGCCGCTCTGGAAGTATTTGCACACTCCGACCAACGGATCAAAAACATCCTGGGCGTATCAGACAGCGATAACGATCTCGCTACGCTTATGCAGATCGAAGTCACTGACTACCGCCTGCGCGATACCATCGCTAAAGGCAAACATGCTATCAAAAAGGTCGTCGCTCAGCAGGTCGCCGAGGTATATCCCCAGGCTGTGAGCAACGACCTCACCGAAGTAGTGCCAGATATCTATCAGCGTGCCCAAATCAAGAATGACTGGATAATGTTGACTACCGACCTAAAAGTTGGTGAACGCGTCAAGCTCATCACTGAAGCCAAAAGCCGGGTCTGCGAAGTTATTGCCGCAGAATCTAACCGCTTCAAGGTGAACCTGCCATTGACCGTTGATCGTCAATCGTCTTACGTTTTCGTTTACGGTCGGGAGGTGAATGACTTCCACACCGTAGATTACGAAGCAATTTCTATGCTTAACGTAAGTGCTACGCAGGCACAACAAGAGCGCATTGAAGCCTTGGAAAAGGAAAATGCAGAACTAAAATCCCAACTGGAGGAGCTTAAAAACATGGAAAGCCGGATTGAAGCATTGGAATCTATGGTGGAACAGAAGTTGTTGAAAACTAATTGATTCCCCTCGGCAGGATAATTTTTTAATTAGATAGCTACTCGTTTTTCTGATTTTTCCAAAGAAAAAAATCAGAAAAACGAGTAGCTATCTAACTAAATTTTCAAAAAGTCTAGAAAAATATTCGAGAATTCTACAGGGTAGAAACCAATACTTTGGGTTTATTTAAAATATCTATTGGTCAGGGGCGAGCTGATCTGGGAACCTTCACTGAAATACCATGGTCTGAAGATCAAATAGTACTCGATCTGGCTATGGATGAAAAGGGAGAGGAAGATTATACGACGATCATTTGCAAATCACCCCGGGAGCTGTGCAGGTGTAAGCTTTGCGTTTTCCAGGTTAATGTGGGCCGATTTTAGCAGCCAGACCAGTAAAGGTATTGGCAACTTGATTGTGCGCCCTGTTCGGATGTTCTGGATAAAGGAATAAGTATCTGCATTAAAGCACGAGTCATCCCGAATTTTCGGGATAACTCGTGTTAATATGCTCTGCCTGGTAAAAAATAAGCTATAATTTTACTAAGCGTTTTATAAGGCGCTGATTAGGCATATTTACTACTAATATGTATATTCCGGAAGGCCAGTTCAAGGTATCCGGATCCCAGGTATGAAGCCCTTTCTCCAGTAGGGTATTGTTTTCAATAGTATTTAAAAGCTTTCCATTCATATAAAATACCTGAATGACCGAGGTTGCTCTTTTAGGCAAATATAGCCGTAACCTAATTATTTGTTCAAAAGGGTTCGGGTAGGCATCCAGCGAAAATGATTCGTTCGGCACTGTTCGAAATTCGTTCAGATCTTTTCCTGATGTTGTTGAAAGTGGAGACCCTAATAGAAGTGTTTCGCTTTGACAACTGTCGATAAAAGCCTTAAACCAACTGCCGGGCAAGGCTTCAAAACCTGGCAATAATGAAATTTGAGTGCCTGCCGAAAAGCAAACTGTATCGTTGCTGTTTACCTGGCCACTTGAAAA
Organism: uncultured Saprospiraceae bacterium; assembly: GCA_964537285.1. Classification (GTDB taxonomy): domain Bacteria; phylum Bacteroidota; class Bacteroidia; order Chitinophagales; family Saprospiraceae; genus CAZHZT01. The sequence goes on from CAZHZT010000015.1 coordinate 20,418, forward strand.
GATAGCTTCTGCAGCTTGATAGGTTCCAACAGGAATTGGAATGTCATCTATCGTTAAGGTTGTGGGGCATGAGGAGTCGGTATCTGGAATAACCTCTACAGTAACCGTGGTTATACATTCTCTTGCCAGACCACTTTGGTCGGTAACCGTGACTACAACGTTATTGCTGCCTTCATGCTGCGCTGTGAAAGTAGATTGACTAAGATGCTGGTCGATAATATTGCAATTATCACTCACTGTATCGATAAGTTGCCCTGGCTGTATGGTTGTTTCACTGCCCTCTGATACAGTAATGCTAATTCCCTTGCAAGTCAGAGACGGTACGATGGTATCGACGACCATTACTTCCGCTGAACAGGAATCTATATTGTTATTGCCATCCTGAACAACGACAATAGTATTATTTGTACCGATGTTTTCACAGTCGAAGTGTTCCTGAAGAGAGGAAAAAGACAAGGCGCAGCAGTCGTCCGTGCTATTGGCTACAATATCACTTGTGTTTAAAACAGCTATGCCGGATTCATCCAACGACAGGGTAATATCTTGGCAGTTGACGGAAGGTTGGTCGGGAGGCGTACTTGTTATGAATGGCTGAAATGCTACCAAATCGCTAATGGTATCGCCCATGCCTGTTGGGTTATTTATAGGATGGTAGGGGCCGGAAGCATCGCCCCATCAGCTGTTGGGGATCGATACAGGGATAGGATCACCAGAAATTTCACTTCGGTTTTGTACGGCATACAGGGTGTTATTTTGGAATTTAATATGATCCAACTGAAAGGTATCGGCTTCGCTAAATTCGATCGCTGTGTTGTTATCATAAAAGCAAAGACTGTCTCCCCAAACATTATTCACCAAATTGCCAAAGCCCGTTGGAAAAACCCGAAACCCATAAGTATTATTGGAAAAAGTTATATTTTCTATATCCAAAGACCCTCCCATATCAATTAATGCACTGACGGAATATTTAAATAGGGTATTTTGAATGTGTCCACTCGTAAAAATTCCATATTCTATCCCGTCCCAATCACCTTTTTCTGGAGTGGTTGCATCTCCATTCTTGTTTGTATCCCCTCCAAATTGATCATCTTCTACCGAAGTAAATATAACTGGATTTTCTTTTTCTCCTAAAACATTGCATTCTGCAAGAGTAAAAGAAATACCGGTAGAAAAACTGCTTGATGGCTCCACTTTTACTACCGTTCCAGGTGCGAAATTGAGTGTAAGATTATTTTGTTCCCCTATGATTTCCAGAAAATCATATACGATAAAAGGATATCCGCCTAAATTAGAAAGAGTATAATCCCCCGTAAGTGGATTCCCGGAATCCGACGTATTATTCAAACCGATGGCATCATAAAGACTTGCATCAAAAGTAACGTTCTCAATCGACATTTCCGTAGCAATGTTCTTAGCCAGAGGAATTTGTGTCAGCGCATTTGAAAAGTGTGTGTTTTTATAAACAGAGGTGGTTCCATTATCTTCCAAAACGGGATTCCTGATATCCTTCCCACCATACCTAAAAATACAATGCTCAAATTCCGTTTCGTTATCTTCAAGTATGATCCAACGGCCCCAATCGCCAGCCTGAGGAGTTGTAGCACTGCCATCCTTATTGGAATCGCCGCCGTAGGCGTCATCGTACAAAGAAGTGAATACAATGGGCTCCGCTTCCGTACCTTTAGCAAAAAGGTTGCAATTGATCTCCATTTCATCAGACGTTGTGGGCCTAATCTTGAAAATAGTACCTGGAGCTATGGTTAAATCAAGTTGGCCATTAAAAGCAGTAATGAAATCGAAAGAGATCGGATCGAGGTAATACGAATAGCCGGGAATGGGCTCCAGCGTAATTGCTCCGGTTTGAGTGCTGTTCAATAAAAAAATCAGTTCGTAAACATCGGCCCCCAGAATTAAATTTTCCAGAATTACATCTTTAGTATTCGCATAGCTCAATCCCACACTTAGCTTGCTTTCTAGTTGGTTGAAGGTACAGTTTTTTACAAATCCCGGAGTATTTTCATTAAACAGCAAAACCGGAAGACGTACACCCGAGAATAACTCCGCTCCCCCATACAAAAAATGGCAATGTTCGAAGTAGCCTTCCGATTCCTGCCCAGGAAAGGAATTTACAGCAATAGCACCCCAATCTCCTTCTTCAGGACTACTTGCACTTCCGTCTTGATTAGAATCTCCAAGGACTGAATCATCTTTTACGGAAGTAAAAACTATGGGATCATTTGCTGTTCCCATAGCATTAAATGTAGTGCCAGTAGTGCGTAGATTTGAAAAACTCGATGGTAAAAATTTGAAAACGGTTCCAGCTTGTATCGTAACCTCGCCTACATCACACAAAAAAAGGGACTTAATAAGGTATGGTAGATTTTCGTATGCTGCTAAGGTGTAATTTCCTGAAATGCCGGTCGATTCAAGACCCACGCCTTTGTAAATATTAGTGCCAAAGGCCAGGTTTTCTAGCAAGATATCCTTAGAGCTGGGGACCACAGTGGGTCCGATATTGCTACTAAAATCGCTAAAAAAGCAATAATTACAACTACCCTGTTCTCTCCATTTCACACCAAAACTACCGTACTTGAAGCGGCTGTATGCAAAATGTCCTTCCCCATTTGGCCGAATGAATATCCCTCCCCAATCGCCTGCCATTGGCGTAGTCGCATTTAAGTCCCCATTGGTATCCCCTCCTACCGAATCATCCTTTTCAGAGGTAAAAATAATGGAATCACCGGGCATACCTTTCGCAATAATAGCTCCCTGGGCAAATAAGTTCGTAACTGGCGCAAATTTCACCACTACCCCGGCTTCAATTGTCAGCGTATCAGTATTGAGCACCAAAACCGTAGAGGTTATCCAGTAGGGGCTGCCTGCTTTTGTCCAGGTAGTGCTTCCGGATAGGGTGTCGCCTACGATGGTTTGGGCAAGCACCATTGATGAAGTAAAAATAGATAGCAGGATAATTAATAGGGGCGATCGGCTTTTCATTCATGGGTTATTTTGAAATTAGGAATTCACTTTTGATATAAAGATTGTAGACCCCAACGAGGGCGATCCCAAAAATCACCAGGGAGGATATAAGGAAAGCCCATTGGCTCATGGTGGGGATATCCGAGGGCGGTGGGCAAGCCATTGTTGCATCTTTAGGCTTTTTGAGATTCCGTATGGCTCCAAAAATTATATATGGTAACGATCCCGAGTGTCGTTACGATTAAGCCGAAGAGAAACAGCGCCCACTGGCTCATGGTTGGGACGGGGGCTGGAGGGGGTGGCGGAATAAAAAATTCATAAGCCCCCATATCCACGGTTCCGTCGTTGATGCGGAGATTTCCGGCAAAGTCACTTCCAACAGGAGCATTAGCATTATTCCCGGAATCAATCGCAGGGGAACCAGCTTGTAGCTGAAAATCGCCGGAACAAGAAGGGGGTATCCCGGCAGGTGTTACAAACAAAGGGTCGTAAGCGGCGCCTACCAAATTACCGTTTACACCATCTACCAGATTATTGAAGGCAGGATTTAAAACCAGATTATGCTCAGCTATCAATTGAGCACTGCCCTGACTCAAATCCCTATCTAAATTTCCAGCTATAATGTTGTTGAACATGGATACATTCGTGCTCGAAGTATTCAGCTGAACAGCTCTATCGTTTCCACTAAAGGTATTGTTGCGAAGAATGGCGGTAGCCCCATTAAAAATACTCATCGCGGCCCCTTGTGTTCCGGGCCTTTCATTTCCTATATACAAGCAATTGTTCATTTCAAAGCTGGCATTCTCTACAAGGATTCCCTTCGCGTTGTTACAAATAATGCAACGGTTGATTATTCCACTAGCCCCCAATTGTACAACGAGCGGAATTCCGTTATTTTCAGTCAGCCGACAATCCTCAAGACTTATTTCAACATTTCCTCGTGCCAAAATCCCTGAGTTCGCACTTGGTGAAGAGAACTCCTTAAACGTCAAACCTGAAATGGAAACCGATGTACCTTCCAGTCAATTGAATATAAACTTGTGGGTTACTCCCCCCAGAAATAGCCAGTTCATCCATTCCCGGGCCAATAATTTGAAGGTCTTTATCAATCAAAATTCTGGCAGCAAGGATTATGGTGCCTGTTACGTCAAAGTCAATCACATCGCCGGGGGCGGCATCTATTATGGCCTGCCTAAAGCTCCCCGGCCCGTTGTCGTTGATGCTAGTAACGGTAATCGTAGCAGCTTGTAAACCCAAAGCCCATAGGCAAAAAGCCAAAAGAATGGTGTACGTCTTTTTCATGAGAATTTTTTTGTTTTAGTTCGTTTAAAAATTTCCGGCCACCTATCATAGAGGTGAAATCGTGGTACGTCCATCGTGGTACGTGGTTCCATCCGCTAAGTTAGCAGCTCAAGTCCGAAAGCAGTTTCCATATTTCCGCAAAAGCTTATCTTATTTTGTCACGGAGCTCGGAAGGGCTGATATCAAAGGTTTTCTTGAAGTCCCGGGAGAAGTTGGAGGGTTTTTGATAACCACAGCGGTAAGCGATATCTGAAATTCGATCAGAGGAGTTTTCTAGCCAATTTCGGGCTTCTTCAAGGCGAAGGCGCCTTAAATAGAGGGAAGTGGAATAACCGGTAAGGGCTTTTATTTTGCGATCCAGTTGGGAGCGGCTAATGGATAATTTTGAGGCAAGCCATTCCGGACCGAAGTTTTCTTCCGCCATGGAAGCCAAGATATGCTTTCGCACATCCAGCAAGAATTGTTCATCCAGGCTTTTAGACTCACCCTTGGCATTATCTATTTTGAGGTGCAAATATTTTTCTTTTAGCCGTTGCTTTTTTTCCAATAAGGCTTCAATTTGCACCAGCAGCTCCTTTTTGCGATAAGGCTTAGTCAAGTAGGCATCAGCTCCTTGAGCTACGCCTGCTATCCGGTCGTTTGGGGTCACTTTGGCTGTAAGCATGATGATGGGAATGTGGCAAGTGAGTAAATCACTTTTTAACAGCCTGCACATCTCAATGCCTTCCATTTCCGGCATCATCCAGTCGAGGATGATTAGTTAGGTAAACCATTCTGCGCTTTTTTAAGCCCCTCTCGACCATTTAACGCCGTGCCCAGTTGATACTTTTCGCTCAGTTGTAAGGCAAGCAACTGCTGCATGGCAGGGTTATCTTCTACGATCAAGAGCTGGCGTTGATTTTGAAAAGCCTCTCTTTTATTAGAAACTCCAGTCTTTTTTGAAATGGATATCTCCTGCGCGTTTTCAGAAGGATTGGGGTGGGCCACAAAAAACAAGGGGGAAGGAAAGATTAAAGTAAAACGAGCGCCGCGACCAGGCTGACTATACAAGTACACTTGCCCTCCTAATAATTTTGTATATTCTTTAACTACAGGAAGGCCAATACCAGTACCTTCTGCGGTTTTTTATGTTAGTTCTCCTTTTTGGTAAAAACGATCAAATACTTTGTGTTGGTCTTTAGGATCAATACCGATACCAGCATATGGTTGAAGAATGTCGAAAAGCAGCTGAGGTCTTTACATGGGAAAAAGAGAAAGAAAAACTGCTAATCGTTATTCAGGCAGGCCTGAGTAAGGTATAAATTTTATACTAGGGTCTGTCAAGGCTAAAACTTCGGGTTGCCCGTGGAGCCTTTTGCGGCTACTCTCCGTTGGAGAGTCCCTTACGTAGCGCTGCTATGCGCGGGAACCCCTCTTTTGCCGGCAGGCAGGTCCGCCTCGATTAGCCGAAAAATTCGCTAACGCTCAACCGGAATAGTAACACCTGACAGGCTTCTAGGCACGATAGAAGGGTATGTCGCGACTTTTTCGATAACCACCACGCTACTCCCCATCCCAGGGGAAATCACCACAGTTTACATTTAATATATTGATTTCCACATCATCAGAAACAGATCCGCATTGGCTGGTTGGATCGCTGGTCAGCGTAAGGGTCACCCTTCCGTTTTGGGAATCCTGAGCGCTCGGCCGATAGAATTCCGCAACTCCGAATGCGGCTGGATTTCCGAGTTCGTTTAGACTCCCATCTAGAAATATACCGTTGCCGCTGGAACTCCAGGCGCCTGTAAAGGAAGCCGGAATGATGGAAGCGCCTATTTTAGAAAAGGCGACCGCTCCGGTAGCGCAAATTGTTGTGGCTTTCCCTGCTTCAACTTGTGTTTCGCAGATGAGGCCAAAATCAAAACTATGGTTGACACTTCCCAGACCACTGCTTAAGAAAGGAATGATTGGTATATCACCAAACTGGCCGGCCTGAATAACCGGATTCGAATCATTCAGATCGGGCTGAGGAGACATGCCTGTATTCTCTTGTGTAGGTCGAAAAAGCAGGCCATTGACGGTTAAAATGCCTCCGGAAAATTGTCCTCCGGAACCAAATCCTAGGGTATAATTTTCTTCAGGATCCAGGTTTTCAAAATAATAAAAGCCATCCGGATTGCTCTGAACAGTAGATACAACCGCATTATTATCATCATAGAGCGTTACATTGACACCTTCGAGTGGATCCTCACAAGGGTCCTGAATACCATCCATATTGGTATCTATCCACAAATAATTCCCGACTTCAACCCGTTCAATTTGCTGACAAAGGACTTCTACATCGCCAATCCCTCCGGCTTTTCCAAATTGAGGCCCTGCTGAGGGGTCGCCAATACCACTATATATGGCATAAGCAAAATCCGTTAATCCGGTGGTATTATTCATCACTCGGGTGCCGGCAGCAAAAGGGCTACTGTTGACAGGGTCTGCCGTAGTAGTCACAACCTGGCCAGATCCGGGAGCGACAGCTAATGCTCCTGATCCGTTTTCCGAATGGACTAAAGCTGTACTTTGAAAGTAATCGTCATTGTAAAACTCACCAAACCCAGGACCCTGGAAATTATCAGGTCCATACCCCGTTAAATCCCGAAATTCTGCATTGTTTTCCAGTACAAAGGTACTCCCGGCTTTAAACCCTCTTAAGACATCACCAGAACTGATGCCCAATTCGAATTTGGAATCGTCGGGATAACGGTCTAGAGAGCCTAATTGTAAGGCCGATGCTCTATCCATGATAGCGATTACGATATCGCCGTTTTTATCAAACTCAATGTCAGAAAATATAGGTTGTGGATGAATAACCGCCTCCGTTGTTTGACCAATCTCACTCTGGACATCAAAATTATTTGGATCGTCCTCCCAAGGGCGCCATTCTCCAAAATTGGTAGCTGCCGGGTTTTGAACTTCCGGAGATCCTTTGGGATAAGTCAACGGAATATTAAGTAATTGAGTAAACGAAGCCGTGGCAACACTGGTAGCCCCAGAGGTAGCTTCGATACTATACAAATAGGCTCTCAGATCTGCTTCGCTTTTTGAGACAGACGCATCGCAGACCAGTCCAATATAAACTTCCCCACCGTAAACCGATAATCCCCATGGACGCATTTCTCCGGTAGCGCTGCCACAAGGGTCAGGAAGGTCAACTGAAGTGACCTGACCACTTCCAGGAATGTTAGTACCTGCATCTGTTCCGGTTGCAGAGGGAACGTAATTACTTAAGTCAATTTTATAAAGCTTTTTCTCAGATAAGTTGGTGACGTATAGCACATCATTTTCCGCATCCATCTCGATATCACCAATCCCCATTTTACCTACATCATCGAATGCATCTGGGTCAATACTGGCAATAATGGGACTAGTAGAAAGATTTCGAGGAGGTTCTGTTCCAAAGTCAAAGCCTAATCCTCCGGCATCCAGATCGATAAAACTGAAGGTGGGGTTTGTCATGCCGGAATTAAGATCGGTGACATATAGCCCACCCAGGCCGAGCGGCCCCAAACCGACGTGCCTTCTTAGTACAGCTGATGAATACATCAAATTTCTTTTCGGATCATAAGCCAATCCCCAAACAGCTCCGGTTTGACCATGTAGCCCATAGTATACATTATCTGATCCGGCGGGGTTAGATCCAAATGCAGGTGTGGATTCAGCATCATAAGGATAGCCCACAATGGTTGGTTCATTGGGAGTACTAGTAATCGACCCTCTGGCATAACAGGTGGTCATGATCATGGGATTAGCCTGACAGAAGGAGCTAAGAATATTTAATCCCAGATTAACGCCGCAGGTATTCGGCATGGCAAACTGAACAGTAGTATAATTATTGGCAATCCCACTGGTAGGTTCATAGCGGTCTAATGACGGAGGGACAATGAATTCTAAACGATATCGGCTATTATCATCCAATCCCAGGAAGAAATAGTCGCCATTTTCGTCTGTGGTAGTTCCACCAAGAGAAATACTGCTTCCATCACTATTACAGCCAAAAAGGTTAACGGTGATCCCTGCAATTCCCTTATCATCACCTGCGTCCATGGCGCCGTTGGCATTAAAATCTTCAAAAACACTTCCTCCCAGCGTCCCGGAGGCTGTCACGCAAGGATCGGGTATACACGGTGCAGGAGCATCATAAGTACTCATATCATTGCATGCAGCATTCAATTCAAATTCAGCATTGATGGGGTTACCAGCTGAATTATCCGCATCTACAAAAAACGTTACAATCTGAGGAGAAGAAAGTAATTTGTAACCTGCAATATTTTGACTTTGATCCACATAGGGCGCTTCCTGAAAAATATATTTAGTCTGTCCCGCCAGGGTTACTTCTATGCGGTCCATTCGGGGATCGCCTAAACCACCTAAAAATATCGGTCCTGGAGGGTCTACCCAACTTACTTCCACCTCAACTGCTGCTTGGCTGGCCATGCTTACCGGATCATAGAAACAATCGGAGACAGTTACTCTGTCAATAGACACCATGCAATTAGAGGGAGGGATGAACAACTCGATATCATTACCATCTCCTCCCATATAGGAAATCATTAGACTAATACCAGGGTTGGAGGTAGGCACCGAGGCACCTTCTGCTAGTCCGTTAAAAGTAGTCGTTATGGGATCTCCGCCATCATTATCTACAATTACGAACACATCTCCTGCGATAGGTGAAAAGCTACCCAGGTCAACTGTCAGGGAAACGTTATTCCCGATGGTAACACCACCGCCCGTAACCGCAATTTGGTCATGGCCAGCAGGATCACCAGGACCATCGGTTCCCAAAACTTCAATATCAAAGGAGCTATTATCTGCAAAAATCTGATCACCAGAAACAGCGAATATGCCCGGAGAACTTCCCGGGATGACGCTTCCGTCAAGCGTAACCGAAGTAGCAGTGACATCATTTCCGGAATCATCGGTATCAAAAATACTCGTTCCGATAAATTGAACCGGATCGGTGAAATTGGCAGATTGAATTTCTATACTAGTTGTTTTGGTAGCATCTCCGATAATAATAGAACTAAAGCCATCGGTCAGGACGTTTGCCAGGATGGCATCCGAAATGACCATATCTGCTGCAGCTCCGCCTACTCCAATGGAACCAGCAGTGAATGGGAAAAAGGTAAGTGTCCCGCTTCCAGAGATAGAAGCGGCGTTATTTAGCGAAAGGATATCGGCTTCTACGGAAATAGTTCCGGTACCATTTGCATCAATAGAAGAACCACTCCCCATAAAGAAACCCAAAGTGTTATTCCCACTGGAACTGACAGTAATATTTCCCGAGCCGGTGGTTGTTACAGAGGCATTAAAGAACAAATGAACACCAGGTGCATCAGATGGTGTGGATGCTTTATCTCCCCTTAATGTAATATCTCCGTCAGCAGAAGTGACATTAATACCATCTCTGATCTGGAGGGATCCGGATCCTTCCGAAGCATCCAAAGATATGGAGCCCGATCCGGTAGTAGATAAATTCCCTCTGATGGAAATAAAATCACCAGAGAATTGTATGTTCCCTCCGTTTACCATAATGGGTGTATTAGAAAGTACCAAGGATAATCCGGCCCCACCCAATACAGAAACATCATCCGTAAAAACCGGAAGAGGGGTAGGACTACCACCTGGTCCTCCCAAACGAATACGACTTGTCCCCATTCCATCTTTTACATCTACTAATAATCCATTAACTCCTGCATCTGAGAAAGTAACTGAAGTACCTGTTCCTCCGCCAACAGCTGTTGCGTCAATGGTATTTCCTGATAATTCATTTATAGTGAACATGTTTGTTCCTGCATCATATAAAATATCCAATTCATCCGTTGAATTACCACCATTAATATCGGTAATGGTGAGGATTCCTCCGACAAGAGTGATTTCCGTTTCTGACATAACAGAAGGGGTAGAATGAGGAGTCGTAATACCGATCGCGGAATTACGATCATCAAAACCATCATCATCATCTTCTTCTTCTTCTTCTTCTTCTTCCGAGGATGAATTATTGTCACTATGAATTCCGTCTGCATCCAACTGCTCGACAGTTGGATTAGCAACCAAACCACCGCTTGGATCCGTAAAGGCATCATTGGAAATGCCAGTGGTGTTAGCGTCCCAGGTTATGGTCAAAGATTCGCCATTTGTATTGAGCGCTCTCTGGGTATTTATATCAGGGAAAATTCCGAATAGCAGTAAACCCAGGATTAGTGACCCAAAAATGGAAATAAAATTCATGAGGTACTTTTTTGATAGTTTTGAAAACTACGGAAAACTATTCAAGCATTTGTTGTAAGAGCTCTTGAATTTGATCTTCCGAAAAATTATGTTCATTGAAAAATTGTCTAGCGATTATGTAATGGGCAAGGATCTCAATTCCTTTCAAAAAGAAGTGAAGAGTAACTTTTCCTTTACCACCGGCCATTTTACAAATGAGAATCATGTATTCATTGTGAGTCAATTCGGGCTCTCGTTCGTAAAAATAAGCGCCGACGAAATAGCAAAGTAGTATGATGTGTTTAATAGCGGACAAATCCCGTACCTGGAATTCTTCCCAGCCCAATTTGTCTTTCAAAAACTTAAACACCCCTTCTATCTTGCTTCGCTTCAAATACAAGTGGTAAACATAAATGGCCATATCCTCGCTAAGGACTTCGTGGTTGGTAACCAAAAGCATGGGATTGGAAAAAACAGCTTTTCCTGTACTACTGAAAAGCTCGATGCGCACGACCCAGTACCAGCCCGTTCCCAAATGCATACGTTCATAATGGAAGCGGGCCTTGACATTTTGATAAGATTTGCCTCTGTATCTGAAGTGCTCATAGATTCGTTCAAAACTTTTGGCAAGAGGCTTTTTTACTAGCTTGACGGCTACTTCTTTTTGCTTTTTGTCGTCCCAGGTTTGGACATCTGAATTCCGGTTGATTTTTAATCGGACAACAAACTTGTCCTGTAATTCCTCCTCTAGAAAAGCAAAATATTCCTGATCATCTGCTTCTCTATCTATTAAATGTGTGAGGACCTGATCGGGAGTTTGGCTTTTTAACGTCTGGCTAATTGCTCGTATTTGGGAAAAGGCCAAGTCCTTTTTGTCAAATGAAAAATCGGGATCTTCTCCTTTATAGTCCTCTTCTTCACTACTGAATGGATTACACCCTAATAGATGAATACGATCCGGGCCCAGAGCAATACTATTAAAACTGCGATAGCCATTTACTACTTTTCCTTCAAGGGATCGAACTTTATCTATGGCTTCCATCTTTTGGGAATAAGGTTTTCGAATGTCACAGGAATCATGTACGATTACTACACTAGGTTGACCCTGTAAGGCATCGGCCGTATCTTCCCGGAATAAGCAGTTTATAGCTTCGGAGTTAATGCCCTGTTCATCCGGCTTTTTTAGCAAATACGAAAAGCGTTCATATTCTGCCTTGTCTCCGGATAGGGTCCATATTTTGCAACTTTGGCCGTCTTTCATCTTTTTCAATAGATCGCTAAACGTTTTTTTGAGCGGGAATCCTTAAGGGTTTCAACCGCATTTATGAAATAGTCGTTAAAAGTCATGAAATCTTTTTTTAGCTAAGTAACGATTTATTTTAATATGTTTTATTTCACTTTTTAAAAAAAAAACTACGTTTTCCGTAGTTTTCAAGATAGTTTAAAAGTTGCTTTCCGTTATTGTTCCAGACTTCAAGATAAGGATCTAATCATCTGAGCTTACATTCGTTATTTCTCCTGTAGCAAAGTTAGCAAATTTTGTATCTCTTTTAGAAATATACCGAAAAATAAAAAAAAATGTGTAACTACTCAGCAATTTTGGATTGTGCCACTACGCTGTAGTGGATTAAGCTTTGATTTTTCTGCCCAGGTTTTTCAACCCGGAGTTATGATCTGGCCTGCCATGCTCTGGCATGGGCCTGACTCGCCGAAAGGATGACTGGCGATTGGGCTGTTGGGTGATATGTTTGGGCAGTACCTTCTGACTAAGGGATCGGGCACTAAATACCTGACAGTTTTCGCGGCTTCTTTTGGCGGTATCGTTCGTTGCGTATCGGTCAGCTTGTTAATATTTTTTTAGAGCTTCCAGGAACTTTAGAAATATATTTTTCATAAGTTTGAATACAACGAGAAAGCGAATCCATGCGAAACTTATACTATCCTGTTTTACTCTATCCTCTTCAGGAGAATGCCGTATTGGGCCTTCTGCTGTCACCTTCCGGGAAAAAGGTCGTCGGGAAGTCGGAAAGAGAAGTGTTAAAACTATTGTATGATTTTTTGTTCAGGCAATACAAGAAAAGCGGTGAATTCGAGGACGTAGATCGGGAAGAGGTTCGCATGCGTACTTACCATTTTTCCGTCAAGCCTACTTTTCAAGATCAACGGGGGCATTTTCCGGCTTCTGAAAAGCTGGAGGTTCCCGTTACGGCCATCTACGGCTTTACCCGGGACGGGTTTTGGGAATGCGACCTTCCCCAGCATTATCGAGGTTGGTAACGGTAATCGTAGTGGCTTGTAATCCCAAAGCCATTAGGCATAGAGCCAGAAGAATGGTGTACGTCTTTTTCATGAGAAATAAATTTAAGTTTGTTAAAGTTCGTTTATGTAACGGCACAAATTTGTCTTCTGCAATCCGTTGCAGTTGCAAATCTAGCGGACCAAGCCCGGCAGCGGTTTTCCTATTTCCGCAAAAGCTTATCTTATTTTGTCACGGAGCTCGGAAGGGCTGATATCAAAGGTTTTCTTGAAATCCCGGGAGAAGTTGGAAGGTTTTTGATAACCACAGCGGTAGGCAATATCAGAGATGCGATCGGCGGAATTTTCCAGCCAAAAGCGGGCCTGTTCCAGGCGAAGGCGCCTTAAATAAAGAGAAGTGGAAGAGCCGGTGAGGGCTTTTATTTTCCGATCCAATTGCGAGCGGCTGATGGCCAACTTCGAGGCGAGCCATTCGGGCCCGAAGTTATCTTCGGCCATGGCTGCTAAAGTGTGTTTTCGTATTTCCAGGAGGAATTGTTCATCCAGGCTATTAGGCTCATTTTCGACTTTTTCAAGATGCAAGTACTTCTGTTGCAATCGCTGCTTTTTTTCCAATAAAGCGGCTATTTGTACCAGCAGCTCTTTTTTGAGGTAAGGCTTGGTCAGGTAAGCATCGGCTCCTTGAGCCACCCCTGTGATCCGGTCATCCGGGGCCGTTTTAGCGGTAAGCATGATGATGGGAATGTGGCAGGTCAGCAATTCGCTTTTTAAAAGCTTACACAGCTCAATGCCTTCCATTTCAGGCATCATCCAGTCGAGGATGATGAGGTCGGGTAAATTTTGTTGCGCTTTTTCCAGCCCTTCTCGCTCATTCAGAGCCGTTTCGAGTTGATAGTTTTCGCTCAATTGCAGTGCCAGCAATTGTTGCATGGCCGGATTATCTTCTACGATCAATAGTTGAGCTTGATGTTGTTCCCCAGCTTTTTTATTCGTAGCCTCATCCTTTTTCAAAAAGGAGATGTCCTTTCCGTTTCCTTGATGAGTTAAGTTAGTCACTAGTAGTATTGGAGAAGGAAAGTTCAAGGTAAAACGAGTGCCGCGCCCCGGCTCACTTCCCAGGTACACTTGACCTTCCAACAGTGCGGTGTATTCTTTTACCACAGAAAGACCGATGCCGGCACCTTCAGCTGTCTTCTGCTCCAAACTTCCTTTTTGAAAAAAGCGATCAAATACTTTCTGCTGATCTTGGGGGGCAATTCCAATGCCATCATCTTCCACCTGGAGGCGAAAGCCTTTTTCGTATTTATCCAAATACACCTTTATACTTCCTCCATTTTTGGTAAACTTAAGGGCATTGTGCAGGAGGTTGCTCAGGATAGTGCTCAGTTTCTCCGGATCAGTTTGAGCAATCATGGACGAATAGGCCGTTTGAAAAGTAAGATCGATGCCTTTTTGCATAGCAAACCTTCGATATTGATCTATTTGCTCCTTCACCAAATTATGTAATTCTACTTCTTCCAGATCTGCTTTAATCTCTTTTTTATCCATTTTGGAGAGATCAATGAGTTGTTCTACTAATTTGAGCATATTCTGATTTTGCGCTTTAATCGCACTTAGCCCTTTTTTAAGCTCTTTATCAGAAAAATGCTGCTGCATTTCGGTGGCCAGCCCTTCAATAAGCGTAAGGGGTGTTCTAAATTCATGCGACACATTGCCCAGCATTTTGGAACGGAAAGCGTCTATTTCTTTGGCTTTTTGCGCTTCGGCTAATACCAGCTTCCTCTTGAGTTGCCAGCGATAAAACAAAAGCGTAAGCACAATAAAACCGGCAAATAAAAGGGCATAAAACCAGTTGGTTCTCCAAAAGGGGGGAACAATTTTCAGTGACAGCAGCGCTTTTTCCGGCGAAGCCAACCCTTCATTATTGACAGCTTTGACCGAAAAGTGTAGGTTCCAGGCGCCAAGCCCGGATAACTCGCATAGCTTCGCCCTTTGAGGTCCACCCAGCTTTCATCCAGTCCCTCTAATTTGCAGTACAATTTGACCTTATCGGGAAAATTATACGCCACATAAGAAATATTGAATTCCAAAAAATTCTGATCATAAGGCAATTTGAGGACTTGAGTAGGCAGCTGATCCAGTGCTTTGCCCATAATCTCCATGCCTTTTAAATAGGGAATCGGAATCTCTTTGTTTTTTTCAAGGGTAGAAAGATCGATCTGCCCGATATGCGTAGCCCTTCCCATAAAAAGTACATCATCGGGCGTAATAGCCAGTTCTGCACGGTGAGGAAAGTCATAGTCTTTCTCATATCGTTCCAAAGCAAAGGTACTTCTATTCATTTTCACCAAATCGCCTTTATTGGTGGATAACCACAAATCGCCATTGCTATCGGCCACACCATGATCAAACTGCCCGTGATAAAAAGGAATGATTTTCACAATCCCTGCTTCCAGGTTTTCAGGATCGGTCATGCCGAGCCCTTCAATCAAGCCGGTTACCCAGGTAATGCCTTGCTTATCTGTAAAAAAAGCATGCCCGGCACCCAGTAATTTACCATCTTGCTCAAATGAATAGCGGATAAAACGATCTTTTTCAGGCAAATAAATGACCATTCCATTATCTCTTCGGATCCAGATGCGGTTTTGATGATCTTTGTGTAAATAATTTACCCAGCCTGCATTATCTGATTCATGAAAATGGAGTTGCTTGCTCAGGTCTTCAACCCTTCCATCTATATTGATCCTGAACAGTTGGCCACTGTAAGTGCTTACCCAAATGCGATGTTGGGCATCTTCCAAAAAGTAAGCGGCATGTCCTTTCATGTTTTCTATTTGATAAGGAAACAAATCGAATCCCCCTTTCCTTTTTTGAAAGATCCGGTTATTTCCCAAAACCAGCGTGCCATGTTTTTCAGAAAACAGCATATCCCGGCATGAATACTTTCTGTATTTGGTATTGAAACTCGCTTTTGGCAGCTTTTCTACTGACCATTGCTGTTGCTTTGGATCAAGCCTATGGATACCATCTCCCAGGTGCGTCGGACAGATCAACACATCAGCGCTATCGTCCCAGATTAAGCGCGTAAACAAATAACTACAATCAATCGTATCCGGATTTTGAATACTCCTGTATGTTACTTGTTCCTGAATGGGGTTATACACTTTTAACCCATAAGCCGTGGACCAGCCCCGGCCATTTTCTTCAAATAACATTACATGATATTAGCCATATTTTTTATCGAGAAAAAAATCGGTAAAGCGATTTGTCCCAGGATCGTAGAGCGCCGTTCCATACTCCCTATAGGCTACCCATCCCTTACCATTAGGTGAAAACACAATGGATCTTGCACTCCAGTTTAAGGCACGTTTGTGAGGCGGAATTAATGTGGAATCACTTAACAATTCAAATCGGCCGGTTTGGGGCTCAAAGCGAAAAAGGCCTTGCCATCCGGCAGTGTACACATTACCGTGCGGCCCCACTCTTATCCAACTAGAGGAATACATGGATTCCGGGAATAGTTCGGGCTGCGTGTCAAACGCTTGCGGAAAGAGCAGCTTCACTTCATTGGCCTTTTTATCCCATCGGATCAAGCCATTGAGGGTAGCTATCCAAAACAGCTCCGGCATACCAGGATCTTCTACGATATCGAGAATAGCATTGGTTGATAAGGTACTTTTGGGAAAAAGGGACTTATTGAGAAATAAAACTTGTACGAAACTATCTTTTTCAGGCAGGTATTGCCATAATCCCTCCTTTTCAATCCCAACAAAGATATCGCCCCTGCTGCTTTTATACAAATCCCTTATTTTCCTTTTGGGGAAGTATGCAGGAGCATACAAGCGCCTTTCAAATTTGGAAAAATAACCAAGCCCTTTATCGTTCCCCACCCAAATTCGGTTTCTTTCCTCGTCAATTTCCATGGCAAGCAAGGATTTGAAGTGGATAGGAAAGGTGTTGAAGGTATCGAGGAAGTGGGTGGTTTGATTACCGTCATAGGAAAACAGGCCATCAGGGGTTGCAAACCACATGATACCCAGGCTATCTTTTTTTAATTCATAAACATGTCCTTTTATTTCATTCGTATAAACAGGCCAGCCTAGCTGCTCTTGAGCAACGGCCAGGTGAGAAAGCAACAGAAAAAATAAAGTTATATGATATTGGGGTGACAACTTCAACTTGTTTTGATTAAAAAACTAAAATTTACCGGCAGCACTCTCAAAAAATATCAAGAGTTTCAATGATGTTATCAAAGGCTAAGTTATGGTATTTTCGCAGAAAGAAAATACCAAAAAAATGAATAAAAGCCTTTTAACCTGCCCCATCTGTAGCAAGGAAAAAAAACAACTTATCAAAAACTTCCTGCCAGGTCTGGACGAACCGGTTTTGGAAGGAATAAAAACCAAGAAAAAAGACTGGATACCGGATAATGGCATATGCAATCAGTGCCTTGATGAAGCTCATCAGCAATTGCTGGGAAATTTACTAGGGGAGAGGGATACGAATGGAATTAGTGTAATCCCTACTCCAATTCGCATGAATACTCATCCTGATTTTTCGGGCAAAGGCGTTACAATTTGTTTTATCGATAGCGGGTTTTATCTGCACCCGGACCTGGAGTTTCCACAAAACCGAATAAAAAAAATATTGGATATCACTGAACCAGACAGAGATCCTGAATATTTTCGGGCTCCTCATGATAATGCCTGGCATGGCACAATGACCTCTGTCGTTTGCGCAGGAAATGGCCATTTGTCAGAGGGCTTATACAAGGGAATTGCTTCTGAAGCCGAATTGGTGCTCGTAAAAGTCTCCGATGAAGCAAATCGGATTAGTGGGCGCAATATTACGAAAGCTCTCCATTGGGTTATTCAAAACCATGAAACTTACGGCATTCGTATTGTGAACCTCTCGGTTACCGATGATGAACCTACATCCTTCAAGGAAAGTGAAGTCAGCAAAGCGGTGAAAGAGCTTTTCGAGCTTGGAATTGTCGTCGTTGCAGCTGCTGGAAATGATCCGAATGCACCTATCCTGCCTCCTGCCAGCACCCCGGAAGCATTGGCTGTTGGGGGGCTGAATGACTGCAATACCCTCGATCCTCTTCAGTTGACCCTTTATCATTCTACTTTTGGATGGACCGTAGACGGCCTGATGAAGCCGGAGCTTATTGCTCCTGCCATTTATCTGGCGGCTCCAATACTTCCTCAAACCGAAGCGGCCCTGGAAGCAAAGGAGTTATTCTTTCAGTATGAAAAGGAAGAAGACACGGATAGGAAAGCAGCCTTCCTGGAAAAAATCAAAAATGGCAAGTTCTTATCACCACATTATCAACATGTGGACGGCACCTCTTTCGCTGCTCCAATTGTATGTTCTGTAATCGCTCAGATGCTGGAGGCAAATCCACAGCTTTCACCTGGGATGGTATGGGAAATCCTTCTGACTACCGCCAGGCCCTTGCCTTTTGAAGATCGAAGCCGACAGGGGTATGGTGTACTACAAGCAGGCCACGCGGTAATCAGAGCGAGTGGAGAAGGTCATTTACACTGGATGAAAAAATCTCCGTATATTGATCAGGAAAATGAAGTTATCTGCTTTTACTTCCACCGACATAATGCAAATGAGGTGGCAGTCAGTGGCAGCTTCAATAATTGGTCAGAAAAGGAACATTTAATGCTTCAGAATCATCAAAAGGATGGGCTATGGCATTTGAAGTTACCTTTTCTTCCTGAAGGCATTTACCAATATAAATTTGTCGTAAATGGTCGTGAGTGGGTGAGCGATCCGATGAATATTTACCGGGAGCCTGATGGATACAATGGCTTTAATAGTTTGTTCATCATTCAATAGTGTGACGTATGGAAAATGTTTCGGATAAGAAAAAGCAAAAGAAAGTAGATCAGGCCTTGTTAGAAGAAATGGGCATCAATAAGGACGATTTAAAAAAGTTGAAAAAGAAATTAGCAAAGGTGGAAAGCAGGCCTGAACGAGGAATCGAAACCTGGTTTCGACTAACCTCAAAGAACCTTTATACCCGTTTGCAAATTGTGGATACCAAAGCCAATATCCTCATTACTGCCAATGCTATTATTATATCAGTCGTTTTAGGGGCGCTTTATTCAAAACTAGACGAAGACCCCCATCTGATTTATCCCATCGTGGGCTTGGTGCTTACTAATGTTATTTCTATAAGTTTCGCTATTTTAGCTACTATTCCTAAGGCCTGGAGTGAAAATATAAATACGAGTATCGAATCGGCAGATTTGATGACTTTCGAAACATTCAGCAATATGCCATTGAGTGGCTATCAGGACGCTGTTATGGAAACACTTGAGGATAGCAATACCTTATATCCAAGCATTATTAAGGATATTCATAATCTGGGGATTAAACTGGCCCGTAAATATCGCTTAATTCGATTCTCCTACCTGGTTTTTCTTTATGGGATTATAATTTCGGTCATTCTATTCGCCCTTTGCCATGCGTTATTTACTTAAGGGATCAGGAAAATAATACCCTACCCATTTTTCACAATTTATGTCAAAGAACTA
This sequence comes from uncultured Saprospiraceae bacterium, assembly GCA_964537285.1. Classification (GTDB taxonomy): domain Bacteria; phylum Bacteroidota; class Bacteroidia; order Chitinophagales; family Saprospiraceae; genus CAZHZT01. Next base: position 39,746 of record CAZHZT010000015.1, read on the forward strand.
AAATTACTTCGCAAAATTTGGGTAGCTTATTAATTGCCTAATTCCTAACACAAGTTGTAACTTCGAATTAAAAATTGGTAGTGGGTAGAATCCGTTGATGGATTTATCTAATAAGCTTTACTACTTAAGGTTAACACTTCTCATCAACCGGTTTTACCCACTACCAAAAAATTTATATCCAATGAAATATATCTATTTTATATTTATTTCCTTATCTCTTTGTTCTTGTGCTAAACCTACAAAACAAGCTCCACCAACCTACACTTATCCGGTTATTGGCACGATAGAACGTATAAATCCATTGATCGATGATATAATTCCTCCGGATGCCAAAATTGAAAAAATAGCCTTTGGGATAACGTGGGCGGAAGGCCCCCTTTGGATAGAAGAGTATCGGATGCTCTTATGCTCAGATGTCAAAATGAATCGAATTTATCGGTGGACAGACGAGGCGGGATTGTCTGTATTTCTTGAACCTTCTGGTTTTACAGGAGACTCAACAGACAGCCGGGAAAAAGGAAGTAATGGTCTCGTTCTAAACCCCAAGGGAGAACTGATAATGTGATAGCACGGAAATCGGCAAATTGCAAAGTTGAATGCTGGTTTAGCTAATCCACTTCCAAAGTTTCAGACCATAGTCGATAATTATCAGGGAAAAAGATTCAATAGCCCCAATGACCTTATTTATAAAACAGCCTCCTTCTACATTCACACCAAGCCTTCCCTTATAGCCTTAGCTACCGCTGCCGAAACGGATTTTACCTGGAGTTTTTCATAAATATGGGAGATATGTGTATTTACAGTGGCATAGGTAATAAAGCATTTTGATGCGATCATCTTGTAGCTGTAACCTTCTACCAGTAAATTCAAAATCTCCTGTTCGCGTTTCGTTAGTTGAATTTTTTCACCTTTGGATGGGGTAATACGATTACTGAACAACTTCAATATCTTCCCGGCTACTGTTGGAGTAATGGGAGAACCACCATCCAAGACCTCCTGAATACCTTCGATGAGCTTTAGCGGGGATTTTTGCTTCATGATGTACCCATCAGCACCTGCCGAAATAGCGGCGATGATTTTATCCTCATCTTCGAAAACGGTTTGCATAATGATCTTTACGCCCGGGAAAGCCTCTTTCAGAAGCTTGACACCTTCGATGCCATCAACATGAGGCATGTTGATATCCATAAGGACTACATCGGGTTGGATATGCCTTACGCGATCAACTACGTTGCGGCAATCTTCATAAGCGCCCACGCACTCCATATCTTCCATTGCATTGAGAAGTAATTTCAGCCCGTCTCGGCGGGAATCGTTGTCGTCAAATACTGCTACTTTTATCATGGTTCAAAATTATGATCAATTCTTGAGTTGGGAAATCATTGGACTCAATGAATTTTGGGGTTTTGCTTGGGGTTAAAATTGAGGACCACGCTGGTGCCCTTTGCCTGGCTTGACTGAATACTCAGTTCGCCCCCCAGTTCTTCGGCTCGCCTTTTCATATTTTTCAATCCATTACCGCCAAATGAATGATTATTTTCTTTGGCTTTTTCAGGCTCAAAACCACTGCCGTTATCATTGATTTCAACACTAACCGTATTTTTTACAGAGCTTATCTTAATATCAATGGAGGTACCTCCGGAATATTTGACTGCATTATTAATGGCCTCCTTAAAGATCAAATAAATATTACGGCGCTGGATCATGTCCAGGTTTTTTTCCGCTATTTTCGAGTCATAGTCGATTTGAATATCCCATGCTCCTGTATCCTCGAGTTCGCTGGCGTAATTGCGCATTCTACTGATCAGATGAAGCATGGAGTCGTTTTCGGCATTGATGGCCCATACGATGTCGTTCATGGATTCAATCGTTTGTGTGGCGTTCGAGTTGATTCGCATTAGCAATTGATCCGCTTTGTCCGGGTCTTCCTTGATGGATTTGCTGGCTACAATTCCAAACAACGCAATACTGGAAAGCGTAGATCCGATTTCGTCGTGCAGATCACGGGAAATCCGATTGCGAAGCGATTGAAATTGTTTTCTTTGCATGCTCCTGTTTACAGCAACGTAGCCTAGAATTCCCGCTAAAAGAAGTAGTCCCAGGATGATATACACCGCTTGCTTTCGACTTTCTATACGTTTAGCTTTTTCTTCAAGAAGTTTCATTTCTTGTTGCTGGACCAATTGTATGGAATCTCTCTCTTTCTGGAATTCGTATTCCGCTTCCAATCGAGTAATCCTCTTAACGGTTTCTTCATTGTTGAGGCTATCTGCCATTTGCTTGAAAAGGACTTGAGCTTCATATGCTTCCCTGAAATTACCTAATTCCTTCTCGACCAGTGCAAGTTGCTTAACTCCATTTCGGAGGATGATCAAAGATCCAGCTTTTTGGGCCAGGTCAATCCCTTTAGTCAGAAAATTTCTAGCTTTGAGAAATTGATCTTGTTTTCGATAGGTTTCACCAATACCGATTAAAGGCTGCGCTTTATCGATCTGCACACCAATTTCTTCACAAACTTGTATAGAGCTTTCAAAATCATCCAGTGCTTTCGAGTAATTTTTTAACTCCATATTGGCCAGTCCAATGTTCGTATAGCTGTAGGCAATTCCTCTTCTATCCCTCAATTCTTCTTTGATTTTTAATGATCGTAAATGAAACTCCAGTGTTTTTTCATAATTTTTCTGATTGTAGTAGATCATTCCAATGTTACTCAAGCTCTTAGCCATTTGGTCCTTTAAGCCCAACTCTTCATTAATTTGAAAAGCTTTCATATAGAAATCGAGGGCTTTCTCAAAATTGCCCTGATTTTTATAGATAATACCTATATTGGTATAACAAGAAGCCATTAAATCCTTTCTGTCCAGTTCTTCACAGATTTCTAAGGCACGGAAGTAATATTCAAGCGCTTTATTGGTGTTGCCCTTTTTATCATGGATGATTCCAATTATGTTATAAGCGGATACCAGTGTATTTTTATCGTCTAATTCCTCACTAATTTCCGTGGAACGAAGCAGATTTTGAAGTGCTTCATCGTAATTGCCAAGGTATCCTGCTAGCCATCCCAGGCCATAAAAAGCTCTGGCTTTTCCTTTTGCGTAGTCTTTTTGAGCAGCCAGATCTGCCATTTGGGTAAAAATTGCCATTGCTTCTTCGTAATTCCCCTTTTGCATCGTCGCCACTCCCATGGGGTATAAAGGATTTATGGTACCTTCCACGTAACCGATTTCATTGGCCAGATTCAAGGCTTTATTCCCGAATAATGCCGTCTTAGCGGAATCGGAGTTCTGGTATTTTAAAGCAATTTCTATATAAACATCTACCCTTTCTTCATTGGATATATCCATTTGTGACACTTGTAGGAGCGAATCAATCGCCTTTTGGTTTTGGGCTTGGATCATTGAGCATGTTAGCAGGAAAAGCTTGAGGAAGGCTAAATATATCAGGTGTTTTTTCATTCGAGATTAATTGTCAAATAATAAACGTTCTTTGACAAATTGTGTGGAGTTTAAAATGATAAAACCTAAATGCCCTGGAGGCTGAAGGGATTATCATTTTTAAACTCCATTTTATCACAATTTATGTCAAAGAACCATAATAAATACGCTGTTCTTTCCTCAAAGCTCACGATTTATTTTGAAAAAAAGAATCATAAAATCCAATGAGATTGGGTTTTTTCCATGATTTCATTGATTACAGGGACTATTCTAAGCCCTTCTCACAAAATATCAATTGATTCAATGATGGTGCTGCGTACAAAGAGGGCCTACCTTTGTGAACAAATAAAACACTCATGAAGAACTACGATATCATCATTATTGGAACAGGAGCCGGTGGCGGAACTTTAGCGCGCAAACTCGCTCCTTCCGGCAAAAGCATTCTTATCCTCGAAAGAGGAAATTATATCCCTAAAGAAAAAGAAAACTGGGATACTAAAGAGGTCTTTCTTAACGCTCGCTACAAAGCTAAGGAAGGCTGGGTTGATCACAAAGGAAAAGAATTCCACCCAGGGATACATTATTGTGTAGGAGGCAACACAAAGGTTTATGGTGCGGCTTTACTCCGTATGCGGGAAAAAGACTTTAGCGAGATTCAACACCACGGTGGTGTCTCTCCTGCCTGGCCTATGGATTATCAAACCCTTGCGCCATATTATTTGGAAGCAGAACATATCTACTCAATTCATGGTGAACGTGGAGCGGATCCTACAGAACCTCATGACAGTAATGCTTACCCTAAACCTCCACTTCCCCACGAGCCTCGTATACAAGAACTTTTTGATGATCTGAAAAGAATGGGCCTGAAGCCATTTCCACTTCCAATAGGCGTTCGCCTTGGGGAAGGAGATGCTCCTAATGTGCTGGATCGTTTTGATGGCTTCCCTGATCCCTCTGAGGCGAAAGCGGATGCTCATGTCGTTGGTGTGAGGGAAGCTTTGAAATACCCAAATGTGCAATTAGAAGTGGATAGTTTCGTAGAGCGGCTGGAAACAGATGCCGGCGGACGAGAAATCAAAAAGGTAATTGTCAACCGGGAAGGTGAGCAACTGGAATATTCCGCTGACATTGTAGTGGTAAGCTGCGGTGCCATCAATTCTGCAGCATTGCTATTGCGCTCTGCCAATGACCAACACCCAGAGGGCTTATCCAACAGCTCGGGTGTAGTCGGAAGGCATTACATGGCCCACAATAACTCGGCAATTATTGGCCATCTCAAAAAAACCGAATCTTACCAAATTTGGAAAAACCCTTGGATTAAATGATTTCTACTTTGGCGATGATGAATTTCCTTATCCGATGGGGCATATTCAAATGCTCGGTAAATCGGATCCGGTGATGTACAAAGAAGATGCGCCTTCCTTCGCCCCCGGTATTACTTTAGAATTCTTAGCTAAGCATTCCCTTGATTTTTGGATGACTTCCGAAGATCTTCCGGATCCTAACAATCGCGTTATATTGACTAAGGATGGAAATATTCAGCTCAACTATCAGGAAAATAACCTGGAAGCCCATAAACGATTGACCAAAAAGCTAAAGTGGATTATGGAAAATGTAGGCTGTGAAAAGCATTTCATTCCTAACAATTTGTATTTGGGAAAAAAAATACCACTAGCCGGAACCGCTCATCAGTGTGGAACTGTTCGCTTCGGAAAAGATCCGAAAACGTCTGCACTGGATACTTACTGCCGCTCTCACGAAATCCGAAATCTATTTGTCGTCGATGGCTCTTTCTTCCCATCTAGCTCAGCTGTTAATCCAGCGCTCACTATCATGGCGATGGCGCTGAGAGTAGGGGAGTACTTGCAGTCTGAAGTGCTTTAACAACGTAAAAAAACGATAAAAGAAAATGAAAATATTTTTTAAAATTGGATGCTTACTACCGCTATTCTTTGTAAGCTTTTATCTGTCGGGGCAATCTGCCAGTGCCGTTTCTAAAGTGAGTATTACGGTGTCTGACCTTGAAGAGGCCGTTAAGTTTTATACTACTGTTCTTCCTTTTGAAAAGGTAGGTGAAAATGAATTAAAAGGCAAGGCCATTGAGCGATTATTCGGTATAAGCGATCCCGGTTTAAAAATAAACGCTGCACTGCTTAAGCTGGGCAATGAAAGCATCGAATTGATGCAGTTCCATGCTGCCCAAGCTGGCCGATCGATTCCGCATGATAGCCACAGCAACGATCTATGGTTTCAACATATAGCGATCGTAGTCAATGACATGGAGAAGGCTTATAAAAGAGTTGCTGCCTACAAAGTTGAGCATGTATCTACGGCACCCCAGACCTTACCTGATTACATTCCCGCTGCTGCCGGCATTAGTGCTTTTTATTTTAGGGATCTTGATGATCACAACCTGGAGTTGATTTATTTCCCGGAAGGGAAAGGCGATCCCAGATGGCAGAACCAGAAGGATAAGATCTTTTTAGGAATAGATCACACCGCCATTGGTATAGACGAAACGGATAAGAGTCTTCCCTTTTACGAGGAGCTTCTTGGGTTAAAAGTGGCTGGCAACAGCGAAAATTTTGGAACGGAGCAGGAGCACCTAAATCAGGTCTTTGGTGCCCGGCTCCTGATTACCGGGTTAAGGGCTCAGGATGGGATCGGCCTTGAGTTTTTAGATTATATCGCACCTCCTGGAGGTCGCGCTTACCCTGCTGATAGCCGCCCAAATGACCTTTGGCATTGGCATACTTCTATTAATGTTAAAGACGCCAGTGCTCTGTACCGAAAAGCTCAGGATCTTAATTATGATGTGATCTCCAGCGGATTGGTGGATTTAAGAAATACCGGATTAGATGCCAAGTCGGGCTTCCTTGTAAGGGGGCCGGACGGACACGCTGTGTTTATTTATGATTAAAATGGGCACAAAATCTAAGTAGCCCAATTCCGTGAACTATTTACATTAATGCTTAAAAACAAATCAAAAATGAATACCAGAAACATCATTGGCTGGGGAGCTCGCATTGTAGTAGCTATCATCCTATTCCAAACGCTGTATTTCAAGTTTACCGGAGCCCCGGAATCTATTTACATTTTTAAAACGGTAGGAATGGAGCCCGGAGGGCGTATTGGAAGTGGTATTGTCGAATTAATTGCTGGCATTCTACTGCTGATCCCACGAACAGCAACAATTGGAGCATTGCTTGCTTTGGGGACCATTTCGGGAGCTATCTTTTTTCACTTGACCATCCTTGGAATTGAAGTACAAGGCGATGGAGGCACATTATTTATCATGGCGATCATTGTGTTTATCCTCTCAGCCCTTGTACTCTTTTTGAATAAAAACGACATTCCATTTGTAAATAAAATTTTTAAAAAATTAACAACCAACCATTAATAATCATTTAAATCAAATTCAAAATGAGCAAGACAACCTTTTTACTCAGTTTCCTTATCTTAAACTTTGCTGCAATTGTATCGGCTCAACCATATCTGGTAAATGCCAATGACAAAGGGGTAATGTTGGATGGCTACGACGTAGTAGATTTCCAAACGAAAGAAAAAGCTACTCCTGGTACATTCCAATATCAAGCTGAATACAATAGCGCGATCTATTATTTCTGTTCTGAATCCAATCAAAAGAAATTTCAACAAAACCCGGAGAAGTACGCCCCTCAATACGGTGGTTTCTGTGCGGTTTCGACTTCTATGGGGATGCTTGAACCGGGAAGTGTAGAAACATGGAGCGTTGTGGATGGTAAGCTGTATGTGCAGCGCAACCAAAAAGCAGCAGGAATGTGGAATCAAAAAGGCCCACAAATGTTTATCAAGAAAGCCAATGAAAATTGGAATGGGCTTTTCAAAAAGTACGCTTCTTCCATTACGCATCAAGACGTTTACGAAGGGCAAATCACCCTCGAAGCAGCAATGCGAATGGGAGACATCGCTCTGAAATACATGAGAGAGAATGGTGCTCCAGGCGGTGCAGTAGCCATCGTAGATGATGCCGGACTGCCTGTTTATATCGTCAGAGCTACGGGTACTTTTTCTGCGGCATCCGATGTTTCTATTCAAAAGGCACGTTCTTCGGCGCTTTTCGGTTTTCCGACCAAGAACCTTGAAGACGGTATTTACAAAGGCCGTAACTCTTTGATTACAGCTAACTACAATATGATGCGCGGAGGTCTTCCGATTCGCTTCAGAGGAGTCGTTGTTGGTGGTATTGGCGTGAGCGGGGCTGCAAGCGCTGATCAGGATGTTGAAATTTCAGAAGCTGCTTTGGGGATCCGATAGAGAAAAATTCAAGTACTATTCTTGAAATTAAAATTTGTCAAAGAACTAAACTTATTAAAATGAGACTTTTGAATCCTAGCGTCCTAACAATATTTTTACTTGGTCTTTTTTCTGTTTTACATGCTCAGGAAAGAAGAGAACCGGCAATTGGCCAGGCGGACGCCATCATCGATTTGCGAACACACGAAGGCGTCAAAATGGTCCGATCGGCATGGAAATACAGTGATGCGGAAGTGGTGAAGGCTAATTTCAACGCTCCCGGGCCCGGGGAAAATGATCCTCTGTTGTTATATCCAACAGGCAAGAAAATCAAAACTCAGGATATTGCACCCAAAGCCGGAGGCAATGACTTTGATGACAGCGCCTGGGAAACACTTGATCCGACTACACTTGAAGCACGCAGAGCCAATGGACTGGCTTGTTTTAACTGGTATCGCCTCAATATAACGATCCCTGAGAAAATCGGTGGTTTTGATCCTACCGGCTCCACTGTGGTTTTTGAAATCGTAGTGGATGACTACTCTGAAATATGGGTAAATGGCAAACTAAACAAAACCTTTGGCCAGGCAGGAAATGGAATGATCAGTGGTTTTAATGCACGCAACCGGGTTTTCCTTACGGAAAATGCCCAGCCAGGTGAAAGCTATCAATTGGCTATATTCGGTATTAATGGCCCGCTGGCTGATATTCCTACCAATTACATCTGGATTCGCTCAGCCACTCTGGATTTTTATAAAAATTATCCCGTTCGGGAGGATTGGAAAAACCTGGGGAAGATTATCAAAACAGATGACAAATTAGACGGAATCATCGATACGGATGCAAAAATCGAAAAACCGGCAGAAGGCTTTCAGTTCATTGAAGGTCCGGTATGGCATCCGAATGGTTATTTATTGTTCAGTGATCCAAATGCTAATGTCATTTACAAATATGATCCGACTACCAGAAATGTAATGGTTTATATTACTAAATCCGGCTACGCGGGCATCGATATTGGCGAATATCATCAACCAGGCTCCAATGGTTTGGCTATTGACGATCAGGGGAGGCTCTATGTTTGCCAGCATGGTAATCGTCGGGTAGTCAGACATGAAAGAAAAGGCCCTGTAACGGTTGTGGCAGATAATTTTAATGGTAAAAAACTGGATAGCCCGAATGATTTGGTATTGAAGTCAGATGGCACCTTATATTTCACAGATCCTCCCTACGGCTTACCAAAAGCTTATGAAGACCCTAGGAAAGAACTGGATTTTCAGGGTCAGAGTAAAGGACGGAAAAACAGAGCTGCTCTCTAAAGCTATTGGAGGGCCCAACGGCATTGCTTTTTCTCCTGACGAAAAATACCTCTATGTAGGAAACTGGGATATTCGCGATGTCATGCATACGAAGCAGGTGTTCCGGTTTACGGTAAAACCTGATGGTACTTTAGGTGAACCAGAAGTGTTTTTCAATATGATCCAAACGGATGAAGCTGAAGCAATTGACGGGATAAAGGTCGATAAAGCAGGCAACCTTTTCGTTTCGGCTCCCGGAGGGATTTGGATTATCAGTGCTTCCGGAGAGCTTTTGGGCAAGATAATCGGCCCTGAACGCCCGGCCAACATGGCCTGGGGAGAAGATGGGAAAACACTATTCTTAACTGCTCACACAGGGCTATACAAGATTCGGGTAAAGACAGGAAAAAAATAACCAATTCAGAATAAAGTCTAATCAAACCATTTTTAACCAAAACTTCAGATCATGAAAGTTTTTATTACAACCATTATTTTACTTGCCGCTTTTCACTTGGGCTTCTCACAAAAAATTGAGAGAACCTCTAAACTAATGGGCGGAACACTTGAAGTCAGAGGAATTATGCCTGATGACGGTCCCAACACTTTTGCTATTGATTTTAACCCTACGGTTGGTATCTTTTTAGCAGATAATTTTGCTGTTGGTCCAGGCCTAAACCTGGCATATTCCAATACTTCTGACACGGACACCAAGTCTTTTAAATTCGGAGTATCTCCTCTGGTTAGATACTATGTGGATTTAGGAGACAGCAACATGAAATTATTTGGTCAGGCAACCGGTTGATACAACTGGGTGGATACTGAAACCGGGGAAATATCTGTAAACGACGATTTCTACAATGCGGGAGTAGGAATGGGTATGGCGATGTTTCCTGTGAGAAGTGTGGGCATTGAAATGTCCATTAATTACTTGAAAAACCCAAGGTTTAATGATGGGGTTGATGCCATTATGCTGAGGGTCGGGATCTTTGCTTACAAGCGTCCAAAGAAATAAGTTCAACCGTTTTGAGGAAGTCCGAAATGAGGGCATCCTGAAAATATGGGATAGCTCATGTTTCAGACTTCCTCTATAAACCCAGGGGCCAAATAACAAAAAAAATCCGTGAACTACTTAAGTAGTTCACGGAAATAGACTATACAAATAATCTTTGCCGTCTGTAGAAGCATTTTTTGCTTGGAGATCGACACTTTTTTAGGATTTTTTTTCGAAAAATCCTAAAAAAGTGTCGATCTCCAACTAAAAAACCTTCCTGCCAAGGGCATCGATAGTTTATACAGTTCAAATCCGTGAACTACTTAAGATCATTTAAAAAATAAATCATGTATCAAAAACCCAATAAAAGATTATTCGGTCAAACGGCCATCATTACAGGAGCCAACTCTGGTATAGGAAAAGCTGTTGCAGAAGCCATCGGAAAAGAAGGCGCCAACGTAGTGATTAACTATATCTCAAAACCTGAAGAAGCAGAAGAACTGGCCCATAGCCTTTGTGAAGATGAACTTTGTGGCCGAGGCATTGCAATTAAAGCCGATGTTAGCAAAGAAGACCAGGTGGTGAATATGTTTAAGCAAACCATCGATACCTTTGGTACGGTAGATATCGTAGTGGCCAACGCAGGTATTCAAAGAGATTATCCTCTGCATGATATGCCGCTAAAAGAATGGCAATTTGTGTTGGATGTAAATCTTACCGGTCATTTCTTATGCGCCCGGGAAGGGATCAAGGAGTTTTTGCGGCGAGGAATGCGTCCTGAAGTATCTTCTGCGCTAGGCAAGATTCTTCATATGAGTTCGGTACATGAAATCATTCCCTGGGCTGGTCATGCCAATTATGCTGCTTCAAAAAGCGCTCTTATTATGCTGATGAAAACGATTGCCCAGGAATACGGCCCACAGAAAGTAAGAGCCAACAGTATTGCCCCAGGAGCAATTCAGACGCCTATTAATCGCGAAGCTTGGGAAACCCGGGAAGCGCTTGATAAGCTGAACGAACTTATCCCATACAAGCGCATCGGTAAGCCTTCCGACATTGGTTCTTCAGCTGCGTGGCTGGCATCTGATGAATCTGATTATATTAACGGAACCACTCTCTTTATTGATGGAGCAATGACTTGTTATCCGGGCTTTACGACCAATGGATAAATTAGACTTGTTCTGCAACTGATTAATGGGCTTAAATTGCCAAATTTTATTTTGTGCTGGGTTGAAAATAATCGATGTAGATATGACTCCAGAAGGCATTAAGGATGAGTTAATCCTGTGTTTTTCGCCTTGAATAAAATAAAACTTGGTCAATTACACTCCATCAGCAGCTACAGAATAAGTATTGCCAAAATTTCAACATTCATAACAAATGACAAAAGAACACCTTCGCTTAAAAGAAAACTACACCAACCAAAAGGCATGGTTGAAATGGGGGCCCTACCTCAGTGAACGCCAGTGGGGAACCGTAAGGGAAGACTATAGTGAGCACGGCACCGCCTGGGATTACTTCCCTCACGACCACGCCCGCAGCCGAACTTATCGCTGGGGAGAAGATGGGATTGCCGGTATTTGCGATGAATTCTGTAACCTTTGCTTCGGTATCGCTCTGTGGAACGGCAAAGATCCTATTATTAAGGAAAGACTGTTTGGCCTGGCCGGGCCTGAGGGAAATCACGGGGAAGATGTCAAGGAGTTGTATTACTATCTCGATAGTACACCGACTCATTCCTACATGAAGCACTTATACAAATACCCTCAGGCGGCTTATCCGTATGCTGATCTGGTAGAAACCAACCAGCGCCGTTCTAAAGAAGAACCTGAATATGAATTGCTCGATACGGGTATTTTTGAAGGCAACCGCTATTTTGATGTTTTTACGGAATATGCCAAGGCTGGTGATAAGGATATTTTGATTAAAATAAGCATTCACAACAGAGCTGATGAAGAAGCAGAGGTGACCTTGTTGCCCACCCTCTGGTTTAGAAACCTGTGGAGTGTTGGCATGGTTGATGAAAAACCACAAATGTCAGAATTGTCTTCAACGAAAGCTTATGGCTGCATAAAAGCTGTTCATCAAAAGATTGGCGATTATTATTTCTATTACGAAACCCCTGAGCGCACCCTTTTTACCGAAAACGAAACCAATACGGAGCGTATATTCGGGCTTGAAAATGGTTCTCCTTTTGTAAAAGATAGTATTAATGATGCTGTGGTAAACGGCAATTTTGAGTTGCTTGAAAATAAGAACGCAGGAACGAAATGCACACCGCTATATCGCTTAAAAATTGAAGGAGGAGAAAGCACATCCATTCGCTTGCGACTTTCTAAACAGCAAAAAACTTCTAACCCATTAAAGAAAGAATTTGAAAAAGCGTTTGCTGAACGTCTTGAAGAGGCCAATGAATTTTATACCTCTTTCGTTCCTGAGAATGGTGATTCAGATTTGAAGAACATTCAGCGGCAGGCTTTTGCGGGGATGTTATGGAGTAAGCAATATTTCAATATTGACATTCCGCGTTGGCTGAACGGCGATCCCGGGCAAGTTCCGCCTCCGGAAGCACGAAAAAATGGTCGTAATAGTGAATGGATGACCCTGAATAATGAGGATATCATTTCGATGCCTGATAAATGGGAATACCCCTGGTATGCTGCCTGGGACCTGGCTTTCCATTGTGTTCCCTTGGCCATGGTAGATCCTGACTTTGCAAAAGACCAACTCATCCTTTTCCTACGGGAATGGTATATGCGCCCTAATGGTCAATTGCCGGCCTATGAGTGGGCATTTGGAGATGTCAACCCTCCTGTTCATGCCTGGGCTTGTATGAGGGTTTACCGTATTGAAAAAGAACGTACGGGCAAGGGAGATATGGCTTTTCTGAAAAGGGTCTTTCAAAAATTACTCATCAACTTTACCTGGTGGGTCAATCGTAAAGACCACAACGATAACAACGTATTTGAAGGAGGTTTCCTCGGCTTGGACAATATCGGGATCTTTGATCGCAGTGCGGCAATTCCGGGTGGAGGTCGTCTGGAGCAAGCCGATGGAACGAGCTGGATGGCGATGTATTGCCTGAATATGTTGGACATGGCGCTGGAAATCAGCCGGGAAGATCCTACTTTTGAAGACGTGACGACTAAGTTTTTTGAACACTTCGTGTACATCGCTGAATCACTCAATCGAATCGGAGAGGATTGGACGGGTGCCTGGGATGAAGAGGAAGGCTTTTTCTACGATATTCTTGCCCTGCCTGATGGCCGCTACATTCCTTTGAAAGTTCGTTCGCTGGTGGGCTTGTCTACACTCTTTGCTACGCTCGTGCTGGATAAGGAAAGACTCGAAAAGGTGCCTGATTTTAGACGACGGTTAAAGTGGTTCCGCAATTATCGTATCCGGAATAAGTTTTATGTCGTTATTGAAGAATACGAAGAAGGGGAAGACATTCTTTTGTCCTTAACCCCTAAAAAAAGGCTGAAAAAATTACTCGGCGCATTGCTCGAAGAGAACGAGTTTTTATCACCGGGAGGTATTCGCGCAGTATCCAAGATCCATGAAACCCCCTTTGTTACGAATATTGACGGACAAGACTTTGGACTGAAGTACGAGCCTGCCGAATCTTCTACGGGGCTGTTTGGTGGGAACTCTAATTGGCGTGGCCCGGTGTGGATGCCTATGAATTTCCTCCTCATCCAGTCTTTAAATGAGTTACACAAATACTATGGTAAAGATGTGAGTGTGGCATGCCCTGCAACTCACGACGAGCTTTTTCAACTTGGTGATGTAGCCAATGATTTATCGGAGAGACTTATCTCTTTGTTTAAGGCTGATAAAGATGGCAAGCGCCCAGTACATGGTGAAGACGAGTTGTACCAGAAAGATCCGTTTTTCAAAGATCTTATTCTGTTTTACGAATATTTCCACGGCGATAACGGTCGCGGAGTAGGAGCTTCCCACCAAACCGGCTGGACCGGAGTGGTAGCCGAGTTGATTGACCGGGTAGCGTGGAAGAAGGGTTAGTCATTAACAGTTGACAACCTCCACCTGCTAATGACAAACAACAAAATATAAATTATGAACCAACGTATAAAGTCCATTATCGCGATATATTTAAGTGCCTACTTACAGGGTGTGGTACTTGTATTGTACCCTGCAGCCGGAGCTATTTTCACCAGCCAGGATTTTCATGGTTTGAGCGGTGCGGAGTTTGGGATTTTATTCACGCCTCAGATTGCCTTCGCCATTCTATCCTCCCTTTCTGCATCTAAATTTGCGGAGCGTTACGGGATGAAGCGGGTGCTTTCCTGGGGATTGATGAGCAATCTGTTATCCATGTTGTTTTTTGCCGGAAGCGTGTTTTGTATTGGCATGAGCAATCTTCCTTTTTGGAGTTTGATGGCAGGGACAGCTACCTTAGGAGCAGGTTTTGGTTTTACGATTACTGCTCTTAATCCACTCGCTTATCATTTATTTCCTGGAAAGGAAGCTTCGGCAGTGACTGGTATGCATATTTTTTTAGGTTTAGGAACAACATCTGCACCACTATTGCTAAGTGCCTTTCAGGGAATGGGGTGGTGGTGGGGATCGAGCCTGATCATTGCTGTTTTAATCTTATTGATGATTTTGTTTCAGGTTCCTTTACCGCTTAGTTTGCCGCCAGCTGATGAAGAAGAAAGCCAGGTAAGAGGTGAAAAAATTCCTTTCAGGATCTGGTTATTTGCACTCGTCATTTTTTTATACGCTTTTAGTGAAGCCACTTTTGGAAATTGGGGCACGATCTACTTGGAAAAAGAGGCAGGATTGGCTGCTACTTCTGCAGCTTTGGGCTTGTCAGTCTTTTGGGCATCGATTACTGTTGGCCGGGTATTATTTACATTTTTAGCCTTGCGATTTAATACAAAAACCCTTTACCTGGCAATTCCATTTGTTGTGGCAGGCGTATTCCTGATTATGCCTGGATTGGAAGGAAGGGTAATGAATCTTGCTGCAATGGCTGTTGGTGGTTTGGGACTATCCTTTTATTTTCCGAACTCTATAAGTATCGCGACTGATGAATTTCCGAGACATGCCGCTATTGTTTCAGGGGCAATGGTTGCAGCTATTCAGTTAGGAACCGGAGTGAGCGCAAATGTGGTCGGTTTTCTGAGTCAGAGCTTTTCATTGGGTCTCATTTTTCAGATGTCTGCTGCGTATGGAGCGTTAACAGGGCTACTTGGTATTTATCTGCATTTTTCTAATCAAAAAAATCACCGTTCTTTAACAAATTGTGTGGAACTTCAAAATGATAACCCTTGAATACCCTTGTGGCTGAAAGGGTTATCATTTTGAAGTTTCATTTTCCACAATTTATGTCAAAGAACTAAAATCAATAATCATGAAATTACAACCAATTACAAAATCACACGGCTTTGCCACTACTCAAAAGAAAGTAAAATCCATTTTTTCTCCATCCTGGCAACTAGCTGAAAATATGGCAGAATGGATAGAAGATGTTGAATTCCTGAAACAGGAGTGTACATTCCTTAAATGGCTTGTATGCGAAGCAATGAGCATCAGCACTGGCCCGAAAAAAGAAAACTTGATACAGCTTCAGCAGCAGTACTCAGATTTTCAGGTGAAAATGTTGGCTTCTTTCCAACATAAATTAAATGACTGGTACAAGCTTCTACAAAAGCCAAAAGATGAAAAGCATGCTTCTGCTTCTTCGGGAAAGGCTTTTGAGCAGTATCAATTGCTGAAAAGCGCTTTTAGAGTATTGAATGTAGAGTTTAGGCAATTAAAAAGTGCGACCTTTGCAAATGTCGATAACGTCCAACGAGTCTCTATTTATTAACCTTTTAATTCGCAAGAATACACCATGATAAAAATATCAAAATATAACGAAGCCATACCTCGTCTTACCACTGAACAAATGATTGAGGTAGATCGGCTAATGATGCATGAGTACCACATTGAGCTTATCCAGATGATGGAGAATGCAGGCCGGTGCCTGGCTATTGTGGCAGCAGAGCGTTTTTTTAATGGAGATCCAACCAATAAGAACGTTATTGTTTTAGCCGGTACGGGCGGAAACGGTGGTGGAGCTCTTGTCTGTGCCCGTCGTTTGAAAAATTGGGGTGCAAATGTAAGCGTATATCTGTCTGATGAAGATGAAAAAATGACCCCAATTCCTGGTCATCAATTGAAGATTCTTCGTCGAATGGGTTTGCCCGTTAAAAAAGCGGATGAACTGGATAGCGCTCCCCATGCCGACCTTGTTATTGATGGCATTATTGGATACAGCGTGAAAGGAGATCCATTCGGCTTGCCCAAAGTGATGATCGACTGGGCCAATAGTCAATCGGCTCCTGTTTTATCGCTGGATACTCCGTCAGGACTGGATTTGACAAGTGGGACGGTGCATTCCCCTACAGTAAAAGCCGTAGCAACTCTGACGCTCGCACTACCCAAGTACGGGCTTTTCGACTCGAAAGCCTTAGGGCACAGAGGAGAGCTCTACCTGGGAGATATCAGCGTCCCTGCTGAATTGTATGCCGAACCCAGCCTGAATATTGAAGTCAGCAAAAGCATCTTTGCTCAATCCGATGTAATGAGAATAGATTAAGTACTTTAGCAATCCTCGGTTTGGAAATCCAAAACTAAATTTACGCCGCGAAGCGGCGTAAATTTTTCAAAGCGAGAATTGCTGGGTTCTAAGCTTCTAAAAGTATAAAACTATGAAATTTCTTCTTTTGAATTGGATGGCCTTTTTTATGGTCATTCCAATATGGGATACCTTTGCCCAGGATTTTGGCGTAGGGGGAGGTATCCCTGGTAGTGGGGTGAATCCGTTGATACATAGTTTTCAAGGCCCCATGTTAAAGTGTTTGCAAGCAACTGTTCACATTTTTGACCCACTACCGAATATTTTAACGAATAAGGAGATACCTTCCTTTTGCCTTTAGGTATCCGGCATATGGCTATGCTCACTTCCAACCCGCGCCTGATTCAATATGTTCTTCAGCAAAAGCATCGCAATTTTCAGAAGTCAAAACTTCAAGCTGAGGAGCTGGCGCATTTTATCGGCCACGGCCTCCTTACATCTAATGGAGCCTACCGGCTGAAGCAGAGGCGATTGATACAGCCGGGCTTTCATCGGAGAAGGCTGGCAGGGTTGCTCACAATTATGTTGAGAGAGATCGACACTTATCTTGAGCTGTTTGATAAAAGAGTGGCTAAAGACAAGGCTTTTAATATGTCTGATGAAATGCGTCATCTTACTTTTAATATTGTAGTAAAATCATTGTTTAGCTCCGATGTAGAAAAAAGCGCTTTGGAAAAGCTGAGCAAAAACTTTCACCTCATTCAGACCTTTTTGTCCAAACAATTCCGTCAGCCTTATTTACGTAATTGGTTTAAAATATCGGGAGAAAGGAGAAAGACCGAGATCATTGCGAGGCATTTGCAGCAGAATGTCCTCGACATTATTCAGCAACGGCAACAAGATCAGGAAAAACATGATGACTTATTGCATATGCTTTTAGAAACCCGCTATGATAACGGGGAAGGAATGACTGACAAACAAATATTGGATGAAGCGCTTATTCTGATCATCGCTGGCCACGAAACTTCTGCCAATGCGCTTGCCTGGGGCTGGTATCTTTTGTGCCAACATCCTGAAGTCGTAGCAAGCACGAGAGAAGAAATTGCGAAAATTATTGGAAAAGGCGAGCCAACTTATGAACTGCTTCCAAAGTTTGAGTATTTGGAACAGGTCATTCAGGAGATACTGCGTCTCTATCCCCCTGCCTGGATTCTGGAGCGAGCTCCTGTTGAGGATGACGAATTCGAAGGCATCCATCTTCCCAAGAACAGAATTGTGGGCATGGACATTTACAGGCTTCATCGCGATCCCAGCTATTGGACAGCTCCCGATACATTTAATCCTTCTCGTTTTTCTAAAGAGGAAGCTAAGAAACGTCCTGCTTTTACTTATCTGCCTTTCGGAGGAGGCCCTCGCCTGTGTATCGGCAATAATTTTGCTATGATGGAAATGAAATTAATTCTGATCCGAATGCTGCAACGGTATGATTTTGAGATGGCAAATGATCGTTCGGTCATGCCAATACCGCTTATTACCTTACGACCGAAGGATGGCGTTTGGGTTAAGGTTAAAGGTTAAGCAGTCAGCAATTCTCGTTTTGGAAATTCAAAACCAAATTTACGCTGCTTCGCGGCGATATTTTTTTGAGGGAGGGCGAAAGGGCTATTTTGCGAAGCAAAATAGCCCTTTCGCCCTCCCTATCAAAGGAATTTTGCGTTTTAGGCGCGTTTATTTTTGGCTGCTAAAGAGTTGATCAAATCCTCTTATGATTGACAAATGAAATCATCCAAAACAACTTAGACTAAGGTAATAAAAATCATAAAAACACTCTGTTTTTTATACTAGCTTGAAAGCACTAGTATAAAAAAAGAAAATTATGCTTTTTTACACCCATGTCAATGAAGACAATCTAGTGGAAAACCAATACCTGCATACAGGTTCTTTCCAATCGTTATTTTGTGTTGCCGGAAGTGGTGATCGGCTCTTGTCACTTATGGGCAAACCTTCTGTAAGAGATGTTTTTGTGATTGATTCAAACCGGGAGGCCCTGTTCTTGTCAGAACTGAAAATCAAATCTCTTCAAAACCTGGCTGTTGAGGATTATCTTAGTTTTATTGGTGTTCAGAAAATCTCTTCAGGGGAGAGGTTGAAAATGTATAGGCAAGTGGCCGCTCAACTTTCACCGGACTGCCGCCAATATTGGGAAGAAAAACAGCCTGATCTGGCAAAAAGACTTCTGGACACAGGACTTTCGGACTATGTAACGGAATTTTCCAGTGGCTTAAAAGTATGGCATACACACAAAACCTATCAACTAAGAATCCAGGAAATACATCCGTTGGCACAGGCGGGGCTCTCTATAATGAGCCTCTTCAAGCCATTTTTGCGCAGAACACGAAAGGGGTACCTGCTTTCTTTTGCTTCTTTATTTGCTTATTCCTATGAAATGCTTTCTGAAATCAATGAAGTCCTACAGGCACTTGAGAAAAAAGGAATTGATTTTTTAAATGTGATCTGTAGCAAAGGAGATCCGGTGTATCAACTTCTTAAGCCACTATCAGTAAGTGAATATTTATATGCTTTTGTAACTGATTTTCCCATTCCCCGGGATAAAATGATTACCGTAGATGTGCGTTGCTTGTAAAACAACTAAAAGTCATTATGATTATTTATAACAGAAGATTTTGGTTGGCCTGCACCTTTTTTATTTTTATCCTTATGATTGCTGCTTGTTTTTATTTAAAAAACATTCAGCTAAGCACTCGATTTGAGGATTTTTATCCTAAAAAGAGTAATCAGTGGGCTACTTATAAGGCGTATACCAATATTTTCGGCGAAGATAAAAACAAGATCTTCATTCCGGTTTATAATGAAAAAAGTGTGTTTGACACCCAGTTTATTCAGAAGATGTCTCGGTTCTCTGATACCATAAGATCCTTGCCGATTACCGAAAAAGTCATTTGTCCAACTCATATCATGATTCCCAGGCGTAGTCCCTTCGGAATCATCTACACGCCACTGCTCCATCAACATAATGCCCAAAAACTCAAACATGACAGCCTCCGATTAAAAAAACTTTCTTTGCTTCACGATCTCTTCCTTTCCCGGGATGAAAAGGCATTATTGCTGGTTGTTGCTTACGAAGAAGGACTTACAGATGCCATGTATCAGGAATATTTTTCAGAAATTCGGGAAAAGCAGTCCCGGGCGGGATTATCGGCCAGCCTCCTCGGAAACGGCTACCTGGAATTGGTTTATAAAACCTTCCTGCAAACAGAAATACGTGTGTCAATCTTGCTTACATTTAGCTTTTAATACTTGCATTATTGTTCCTCTTTAGAAATGCGCTACTGGTTTTGCTTAGCATCCTTACAGTATTTATGTCATTACTCTTTTTTATACCTCCTTCACCACTTAACAAACTTAATGCAATGGTTTTGTCCCTCCGGGTTAAACTCCACCAAATATGTCCCCGGTGTCAGCCCTCCAAGGTTTTTCAACTTGAGGAGATTCCCATTGGGAGTAACTTTTTCTGTTCTGATAAGCCTACTGTCTATACTGTACAGGCTGAAGTTGACTGCTTTCTTAACAGAAGAAGGTAGTTGGATGCTTAGTTCCTGGTCAACAGGGTTAGGGAAGTAAGTAACTTCTTCCTGCCAGATTGTTTGAGTATTGAGTACCGGACTGTTCTGGTAAACCCTGACATAGTCAATTTCCATAGCACTTTCGGTAAAAGAAGAAGCTATGTTTGGCAGTATGGCAATATTGAGCAAAATGTATTGTTCTGCATCGAAGGGCCAGGTGTCCGCATTTTTCACCTCTGGTCGGTAAACGAAGTGGATGACATCGTCAACGCTGAATATTAGTTTTTCTTCCGTCCACTGAAGCGTATACACATGGAACGCGCTTGAGGCAGTAGGGATGGTCTGCCCTCCTTTGTTGAAAGTATCTCCAAAGCTCGAAGGGGTATGCGTAGCACTTTGGACAAAATTTTGATTGTGGCCCCAGTGTTCCATAATATCTATTTCACCACAATCGGGCCAAGAGGTCGTGCCGAAGCCGACATTATCCCAGAAGGCACCATCTTCGTTGATGTTTTTTCCGAGCATCCAGATGGCGGGCCAGGTGCCAATACCGCTTGGTAGTTTCGCGCGGATCTCTACTTTCCCATATGTGAATGCGTACTTTGAATTGAGCCTTGCCGAAGTATACTGTTTAGTATGCCCCTGGTCGGTATAGGTCTCTTTTCGAGCTACAATTTTGAGTATCCCATTTTCTACAAAAGCGTTTTCAGTCCGGTCGGTATAGTGTTGAATCTCATTATTGAACCAGCTCCCGCCGGCAGGCAGTTGAGTTTGGTGATGCCAGTTCGCAATATTGATGGGGCCGTCAGTATTAAACTCATCCGACCAAACCAGGTAATCAAAGTTCGGCTCTGTAGGGAGCATACCGTCGTAGCTAAAATCGTCAATATAAGCCAATACATGGCTATCATTATTTTCTCCATTAACCTGGATCAGCACACGGTTAAAATCAAATCTTTCGGTAGGAGGGAGGGAGTTCTCGTCGAGGTTTATGTAGTCATCGGTTTTGAAATTGAAGGTCACAATCTGCCAGTCGTCGAGTTTAATCGGCTGAATAATTTCTGATTGTGTGGACCAAGGTTCGTTCAGGTTTTTGTTTTGAAGTTTCAGGGATACCTGATTGGGAGCATTTCCTGTTAGACCATTGGAAGGCACATAAATTTTGAATGAGAAAGTGTGGTAATTCATCAATTCAAAATAGGGAGTGATATCGAATCGAATATTTGCCCACTGTCCTCCTACGTCATGGTATTCCAGTACGGTTGGTGAGGTATTAATATCTTTAGGGAAAGGATTGGAGCGTGCGATATTTAGCAGGCAATTGTCTTCGGCCCAGGTGTTAATGGTACCATTGCCTTCAAAGTCATCTTGAACTGTTGTGGATTGACCAAGGCAATTAATGAGAGGGAAAAGGAAAGTAAGAAGAACTAATGTGGAAATTTTCATCTTATTTGTTTGTATCTGAGTGGATGAACAATAGAACAGGTATAATAAGTCAAAAGATGAGATTCTTTGTAGAAATATGAACATATTCGAGGTTTTAATTCAGCGAGAATTGCTATAAGCCGCCTCACAAGTAGGTTCGTCGCGCCTGGCAAGAAATATTCTTTTTAGGGGCTGTTCTTTTTTTGAGATTTCAAAAAAAGAACAACCCCTGATAGAAAATATTCCTCCCAAGCGCTCTAAACACTTTGAGATAGTTCCAGCGCTGCTTCCCGCTGAAGCCCATACTTTTGCCTTAATTCATTTCCAAGGAAAGCGGCGATCTGCCCCATTCCGCTGATGGAGCGCGATGCTGCTGCCTCAGCTTCCTGGTTGTAATTAGTGTTGATGTTGACATCGTAGATGTAGCGATCCCCCTTCGCATCTTCCGCATATTCGATGGCCGCCACTTCCATGCCATTAGCTTTCAGAAACAATTCACATAGATCAATATCCGGGTTGAAATAATTTTCTATGATCTCGAACTTTGACTTCGGTTCGGCTTCCGTAGAGCATACATCCGCAGGGCAAAGTTCAAAGCCCCGGCTGGCATCTACCCGGACTGCATAATAAAAGCGCCCGCCAATGAATTCCATCCGTACGATGGAGCCGTTCCGGGGTTTGATATATGTTTGGACCAGCAAGATGCCATCAAGAGATTGGTTAACATCAATTTCGGAAAGGCTGTTTTCCAACTGCTCTGCGGACTGAAAGAGTTGAACCCCGGTACCTTTACCGCCGCGATTGGGCTTGATAATAAAGGGCTGACCCCGGAAGGAACGAGCTGCTGCTAACAGGTCTTTGGAGTTATTTACAGCAATGGTTTTCGGAGTTCGCAGTCCAAATTGCTGCAAGGCCAGGTACTGCTCAAACTTGCGGATTTCCAGCTGAAGCGCATGCCTGTTGTTAACCACCCTTCTTCCGTGGGCTTCCAACCAGGCGATTAAGGGGCCGCTCATTTCTATGGCATATCGGTGCCCTCTGGTATGGGAGGATGCACTCATCCGGTTGTAGAAAACCCCTTCGGGAGGCCGGCTGGTTAAATCCACCGCGCCATCGTTGATAAACCATTCTTCATAGGGAATTTGCTGTTCGCGAAATGCCTTTCGCAGAGGGAGGATCCATTGTTCATTCTCATGTAGAATGAATACCTTAGGTAAAGCAGACGACCCGGAAAACGGGTGCTGCTCTTTTGCCGGATCATAATCATTTACTCCTTTCAGAATAGGATCTTTTGCTTGAACAGGTTGCGATCCGGAGATAAATTCCGGACGGTGTGGATTAAAAAGTTCGTTCGTTTTAGTGGACATTTTCTAGTGTTTAAAAACAAAAAAGGCCCTCCCCGAATCCGGGGAGGGCCTTTTTGAATGTATGATTAAATAAATTATCAGCTATTCAAACGCAAGTGAACCTCTATCCCGAAATCGACGGAATCCGCACAACAACAGCAGCAACAATCGTTTGTTGTCAATGCTGAGATAAAGTCGTTGTACGTTGAGTGGTGCATCAAGCGATTTAATTTTTTTACAAAAGAATATTGTTTTTTTGATAATGTCAAGTCAGAAGCGGATTATTTTTTTAATGGTTTAGTCAAGTCTTTTTGTCTCAACATCTGGCTTAAGTAGTTCGCGGAATTGGGCTACCAAACAGATGATAGCTATTTTGCGCTGAATCAAGGCGCGAGAACCGCGCTTAGCCCTTGTTAAGCAAGGCTTTGAGCAACGCAGAGTCAGCGCAAAAGAGCATCATATGGTTATGTAGTTTAATTTCGTGAACTACTTAAGTACTTTGTAATCTAAATAAATCTACATTTTGAACTTCCATTTTCCACAATTTATATCAAAGAACTATAATGTATTAACCGATAGTCGCTGTCTCTGACAGTGATTCTACTACTTGGCAAGTCTCTGACTTGCGAAAAAAACTTATTTGGGCAGGTAAATGAAGCTCTAAGTTGCGGTGTCGAAGTTTGGAAACTTCGACAATCGTTGGGTTTATTATGTGCATTTTCAAAGTGAAGGTGAAAAGCATGTGGTGAAGCTTGTGAAGCAATAAGAGGTTATTTAGTCATTTGATTTTGTGATATCAAGTTTACACAGTAGTTTTAGCTCCAACAAAATAGCTACTGGAATGCGTTTTAAGAGTGTAAGGATTTTTATATATTTTTTCTTTACTACTAAGCGACCCAATACCTATATAGTTACGGCTTTACTAGGGGGTTATTTTTTTCTTTTCGTTTCCCTGCTCTCTGCTCAGACCTGGCCTGCTGATCTTTATTTTAGCACGATTGAACATAAGATTCCCCGCTCTTTTGCAAGTACATTTGAGGATAGCAGCGGTTTTTTATGGTTCTGTACGTTTGGCGGACTTTGTCGTTATGATGGTTCTGAAGTAATATTGTATAAAGCCGATATTAAAAATGAGAACTCTTTAGTTTCATCGCATATTAGTGATATTACAGAAGACTTGGATGGGAAACTCTGGATCACCACTAAGGGAGGACTGAACTCATTTGATCCAAGTACCAATCGTTTTGAGACTTTTTTTGCTAGAGAGAATGATCCTGCTGCACTGTCCGAAAATTGGCCCCAACATATCACCCTTGATGAAAAAGGTAAAATTTGGATCAGTATAAATGGAGAAGGTACATTGGCACAACTCGATCCAGAAACAAAAAAGATCGTACGGTTTCCCGTCAAAAAGGGAACAACGGGCTATTTGCAAGGAAAGGTGGTTAGTAAAATCGTTGCTGCAGAAGGGAAGGTATTTGTGGGCACTACAGCAGGTTTAGAATATTACGATATTGTAAACCAGCAATTTCATTTCCTACCACTCAGAAATGATCTGGGAGATACCACATACTACAGCATTAACGCACTTTGCAAGAGCCGGGATGGAACCATTTGCATGAATATGCCGGATAATGGCCTGAGAATTTATGATCCTGTAAAAAATATTGACCAGGTATATGATTTAAAGACAAGTGAAGGGAAAAACATTACGCAAATAAAAGATATCAATGAAGGAAAAGATGGAAGGCTATGGTTGTTGAATTGGCCCGATTTGAAATCGGTTTCTCCGGATCGTAAGATTTTACAACAGCACAATATCAAGTTTATTAAATACAACCCTGAGCGCGGTCATGAAGAATTATATGGGGATATTTTTATAGATCGATATGGCCAAATCAGGATTGGGCATCATTTTTTTGATCCACGACGTTGTCTTTTTGAATACCACCAAGTAGTTGGGGAGCGGAATCAAAAACCACTTTTTATAAGTGGTTTGGAGGAAGTTAATGATTCCATAATTATGACTTCTACCCGGCAAGGGCTAAAGTGGTATCATCTAATAAGCCGAAGTACTTTCCCGCTTGCGTTTCCTACCCCCGTTCCTATCGGGAAAAGCACTTTCGAGCCCAATGATCGAAATTGGCTCCCATTAAAGATCAATCGAGTATTTCACTTCTACCACCCCAAAAACAACGAATTGGTGAAGCTTTCCTTAACACAAAATGGGAAAACATTTAGTCCTTCAGTTATGGGATTCGATTTTGACAGTGAAGGCAACATCTGGATGGCTACCTGGGGGAGCGGATTATTGTGCATACCCAAAACCAGTTGGAAAAATGCGCTTGGGCCCATCAGCCAGTTTGACCAATGGCTACCTTCTTCTCCCCTGCCCACGATACCCACTTCCAACTTATTGGGACTTACCGTAGATAGCCATGATAATGTTTGGGTTACAGCAAGTCAGGGGGGACTCATCAGGATCAATGCCCGTACCAGAAACTTAAATCGATACGATTTTGAAAAAGGAAAAAATACCGTTTCCGATACCTACACCTTTAAAGTTGTTGAAGGAACCCATAAAAACATTTGGATTAGTACCAATGCTGGCGGGTTGAATAAATTTGATACAAAAACGAAGCAATTTACGATCTACAACAGGCAAAATGGAATGTTGGATGAAGAACTGTTCTCTATAGATGTAGATCATGAAGGATATATATGGATGACCACTAATTCTGGTTTGGCTTATTTTAACCCTTCAACAGAAACGTTTTTCGATTATAATGAAAACGACGGCCTAATGGCATGGCGTACCAATGGTGCCATCTCAAAAGAGACCAATCGACTTATTTGGGGCGGAAGGCAAGGGTTTACCGTAGCTCATGTAGATAGCTTAAAAAACAGACCTACTTTTGCATCGGATATTGTTCTGACCGGCATTCGGGTTTTTAACCCGGATAGCGCTGCTTTAGTAAGCTTACGACCCATTGAATGGATCAATAACACCCTTCACTTGTCCTATTTGGAAAATGTATTGGATATTCAATTCGCTGTATTAGATTTTCGAAACCCTGTAAAACATCGCTACCGCTATGCCCTATCACAAGGAGGCAACCCACAGTGGATCGACCTGGGCAGTAAGAATCAAGTCAGTCTCAATCAATTAGGCCCAGGAACCTATTATTTTCATTTACAAGGACGTAATAGCGACTATATCTGGGCCGAATTAGAGGCTCCTTTAAAACTTGTCATTCATCCTCCATTTTGGAAAACCTACTGGGCTTATGGCTTATATGTGCTGGTTTTCCTGGGAGGGCTTTATCTTTTTTACCGCTTTAATTTGAACCGCCAGTTGGAAAAACAAGAAGCCCTAAAAATAAAAGAACTAGACCAGTTTAAATCGAGATTTTACACCAATATAACCCATGAATTCCGCACACCCCTCACCGTTATCTCTGGGGTGAATCAGGAAATGAACTCCCGTAGCGAAAACCTCAAAATACCCGAAAACG